>NZ_CABVDF010000254.1:0-3669 GCF_902497045.1 uncultured Blautia sp.
CCCTTTTTTCAATAAAATAAGAAACATACTTTTATATGTTAAAGCTGAAAAGGAATGAAAAAGGGTGAGGAGGAAATTATAATGAAAAAAGTTGTAAAATTTGGAGGAAGTTCTCTGGCAAACGCAGAGCAGTTCTGCAAAGTGGGAGAGATCATCCGCAGTGATGAGAGCAGACGTTATGTGGTGCCGTCTGCACCGGGAAAGAGATTTTCAGGAGATACGAAAGTTACAGATCTTCTTTATGCCTGCTACGATAAGGCTGCAAAAGGAAAAGAATTTAGTGGTATTTTTAAAGAAATCAAGGAAAGATATTATGAGATCATCAGAGGACTGAAACTGGAGCTTTCTCTTGAGGAGGAATTTGACCAGATCGAAAAAGACTTCCAGGCACAGGCAGGAACCGAATATGCGGCGTCAAGGGGAGAGTTCCTGAATGGAAAAATCATGGCAGCGTATCTGGGCTATGAGTTTGTAGATGCGGCCGCAGTGATACGTTTTGACAAAAATGGAAATTTTGATTCTGAAAAAACGGACAGGCTTTTAAGTAAACGTCTTGGAAAATGTGCTAATGCGGTTATTCCGGGATTTTATGGAGCTATGGAGGATGGAACAGTAAAAACATTTTCCAGAGGAGGTTCTGATGTAACAGGTTCCCTTGTTGCAAAGGCTGTTCAGGCAGACGTTTACGAAAACTGGACAGATGTATCAGGATTTCTTGTGACAGATCCAAGAATCGTGGATGATCCGGCTGTGATAGAAACAATTACATACAGAGAACTGCGGGAACTGTCTTATATGGGCGCTACTGTTCTTCATGAGGAAGCTATCTTTCCTGTGAGAAAAGAAGGTATCCCTATCAATATCAGAAATACAAACCGCCCGGATGACAAAGGAACTTTTATTGTAGAAAGCACCTGCCGGAAACCCCGATATGTGATTACGGGAATTGCAGGAAAAAAGGGATTCTGCTCCATCAATATCGAAAAGTCTATGATGAACAGTGAAGTCGGATTTGGAAGAAAAGTCCTCCAGGTATTTGAAGATCAGGGAATTAGTTTTGAGCATGTTCCTTCAGGAATTGATACAATGACTGTTTATGTTCATCAGGATGAATTTGAGGAAAAGGAACAGCAGGTGATTGCAGGGATCCACAGAGCAGTCCAGCCGGACTTTGTGGAGATGGAGTCAGATCTTGCTCTGATCGCAGTCGTAGGAAGAGGCATGAAATCTCAGAGAGGAACAGCCGGACGTGTGTTTGCAGCTCTTGCACACGCACATGTAAATGTAAAAATGATCGACCAGGGATCCAGTGAGCTGAATATTATCATAGGTGTTGAGAATCGTGATTTTGAAACAGCAGTAAAAGCAATCTATGATATTTTCGTGATGACACAGATTTAATAAAAATGCAGAGAGAAAATTTCCAGCCGGAAAGGATCTCTCTGTATTTTTTTGCAGAGATTTAAACAGGATTAAGCAGTTTTATTTTTTGTGGCTTGACAGGAACATCTGTTTGGTATAAAATAAAACAAACAAATGTTCGGAGGTGCGCACGATGATATACAAGGAGTCAATGAGCCTGATGGAGAAACTGGAAATTCTGTCAGATGCAGCGAAATATGATGTTGCCTGTACTTCCAGCGGAACAGACAGGAAAGGTGATGGTTCCGGCATCGGCAACAGTATCACCGCGGGAATCTGTCATAGTTTTTCTGGGGATGGACGCTGCATTAGTTTATTAAAAGTTCTTTATACCAATGAATGTGTATTTGATTGTAAATACTGCGTGAACCGGGCATCGAATGATGTGGTTCGGGCGAGCTTCACTCCGGAAGAGATCAGTCGTCTTACTATAGAATTTTACCGGAGAAATTATATTGAAGGATTATTTCTCAGTTCAGGAGTTAAGGACTCTCCGGATGCCACAATGGAAGAGCTGATCCGATCAGCAGAAATTTTAAGAAACCAGTATCATTTTCAGGGATATATTCATCTTAAGGCAATTCCTGGCGCTTCTCCGGAACTGATCTGCAGAGCAGGGTATCTGGCTGACCGTATGAGTGTGAATCTGGAACTGCCTACTGCGGAGGGACTGAAGAAACTTGCTCCTCACAAAAGCCGACAGACCATATTGCGTCCTATGAAGCAGATTCAGACTGTTTGTGAGGAAAATAAGAGGGAGCTGACGGTTTACCGCCATGCTCCGGAGTTTGTTCCGGCAGGGCAAAGCACACAGATGATCATCGGAGCAGTTGGGGAAAGCGATTTTCAGATTGTGTCCACAGCAGAAGCACTATATAGGAAGTTTTCTTTAAAACGGGTTTTTTATTCTGCATTTGTGGCTGTCAATGAAGATAAAGATCTTCCGGTGCTTCCTCAGGGACCGCCGCTTCTGCGTGAACACAGATTGTATCAGGCGGATTGGCTGCTTCGGTTTTACGGATTCCGGGCAGAAGAACTTCTGACAGAGGAACATCCGAATTTTAATTTGTTTCTTGATCCCAAGTGTGATTGGGCAATAAGCCATCTGCAGTATTTTCCGGTAGAAATCAATAAAGCAGACTACAGGACTCTTCTCAGAGTGCCGGGAATAGGAGAAAAGTCAGCCAGAAGAATTGTTGGGGCCAGAAGGCATCATTCTCTGGATTTTCCGGAACTTAAGAAGATTGGAGTTGTTCTGAAGCGGGCTGTTTATTTTATCACCTGTAACGGCCGACAGATGTATCCGATAAAGCTGGAGGAAGATTATATTGTAAGGAACATTCTGGAATCCGGAAAGAGGCCTTTTTCTTCTTCGGAAATCACATACAGACAGCTTTCTCTGTTTGATGACGATAAGATGATAATGGACAGAAATGAGGTGTTGTCAGGTGGTATATGAGAAGAAAATCCTGGTTTGTGATAATTCCATAGAAGGTATTTTTACAGCAGTTTATGATGGATGGCATTGGGAAAACAAAGGAATCTCAGTGAAAATTGCAGTGGAAGAGCCGGAGTATCCGGAATTATTTGCAGATAGGGTGGATATTACGTCTGACAGCGAAAAGGCTGTAAAGGTAGCAAGAACTGTAAGACGAAAGCTGGGGGAACAGGTATATGAGGCAATCTGTTATGCGTCAGTCTCTGTACATCCGGATAAGGGAACGGCTGTGTTTTATCTTTTGAGAAAGGCATTAGGGGGAAATCGTTGTGACAGGTATGTACTGGAAGCACTGGCAGACCCGGCGGTAAGCCTGGTATCGTCTTTGAGGATTAAGGTCTGGCATGAAATTCATCGATTTTATGGTTTTGTCCGTTTTCGGCAGATGGCAGGAGGGATTTTGGCTTCGGTTATTCATCCGGAAAATGATATTCTGGAATTTTTAGGTACTCATTTTTCCAATCGTTTTCCAAATGAAAACTGGATGATCTATGATGAAGGAAGAGAAAAAATTCTTGTGCATGAAAAAGGGAAAGAATGCTGTGTTTATGTGCAGACAGTATTTAATAGGAACGAAGGGGAATCTCTGGAAGCTCCTGATGAATATGAAGAATTGTGGAGAGCATTTTGTTCCTGTATTACGATAAAAGAAAGAACAGATCTGAAACTGCAAAAACAGTTTGTACCGTTGAAGTTTCGTTCAAATATGCTGGAATTTTATGAATAGAAATAACTGAAAAAATTGAAAT
>NZ_CABVDF010000255.1:0-3656 GCF_902497045.1 uncultured Blautia sp.
AAAACTAAGATTGCTGAAAGCAAATACAACTACTACAATCCCTGCTGCTGAAAATGCTTCTTTCGCTGAAATCTGACTTAAGTAATCTCCGGTAAGAAGGGGACTAGTGATCTTATACATTACAGCAAAACATCCTCCGTAAATCAAAAGGAGCAAAAGCACCGACTGCCAGAAATTTATGGAAATTTCTTTTTGCAGAAAAGTATGGATCTGCCATTCAAGGGAGGCTGTGAACTCAGCCAGCAAAAATGCCTGGGCGCAGCAATATACAGCACTGATCCAGTTTATTTTTCCCCACAGAACAAGAAAAAGATACATCATCCCTGCAGCCATAAACATACAGGGAATCCAGAACATGGTAGGCAGATCACCTGTAAAAATAAGAAACATGCTCTGCACAATAAGGAAGGCTACGCTGCTTACCCAGAAAAGGCCACTTTTCAGCCGCCCTCTGATCATATATAAATACAGGATGCAGGCTCCCCATTCTGCCAGAGCTGTATAAAGTCTTGGAATATCTTCATAAAACTGCATTTTTATTCTCCATTCATATAGCGTATCAGACAGTCCATAAATTCTTTTTTCTTTGTGCGGCTTACCGGAATTTTATTTCCATTGATTATACAGTCGCTTCCTGCCATGCCGTCCACCAGCTTCATATTCACAAGAAAGCCTTTGGCACAGCGAAAGAACCCATACTCTTTCATGCTGCCTTCTAATTCTTTCAGGGATGCTCTGGCTGTGATTTCTCCACAGTCCATACGGAAAATAGCGTTATGACCCTGACTTTCAATATAAAATACACGGGAGATATCCAGTTTCTTTACTCCGTTTTCTGTTGGCACAGTAATATATATTTCTTTCTTTTTCCGAATCCTAGCAATGGCCTTATCCAGTTTCTGAGAAAACGAAAAATATTCCACAGGCTTTACCACATAATCCATAGCATCCACCTCATATCCCCGCACTGCGTACTGGATCATATTGGTAATAAACATAATGATCACTTCATCATCCAGACTTCGGATCTTTTCTGCCGCAGTCATCCCGTCCATAAATCTCATTTGGATATCCATGAGAATAATATCGTATTCTCCCTTATAATCTTCTACAATGTCTTCTCCGTCTGAATATGCCGTCACTTTGATCTGCCTGTTATTCTCTTTTTCATATTTCCTGATAAAATTCAGAATCTGTTCTGCAAACAGTTTTTCATCTTCCACAACAGCAATATGAATCATGCAGATCCTCCTTTCCCAGAAAACGTTTCTTTTGAATAACAGTTTCCCTTTCCTTTTCTTACAAAACCATAAAGTGTTATTTTATTTCTGCGTGCAAGATCTGCTGCAAGATCTGTAACTGCCGCCCTGGAAACCACTGTTCCGATTTCTGCATGAACAATCTTTTGAAGATAATCGGAAGAAACTCTTCCGCTGGTAAAAACTACGCAGTCTTCCAAAGATACCCTCTGAAGAAGCGCCCTTCCTACTGCTTTGTCCAAAGCATTATGACGGCCAATATCCTCAAAGCAGCAAAGGATCTCCCCATCCTTCCATAAGGCGCAGCAATGGGCACAGCCTGTTTCTCTGAAAAGCTCTCCCGGATTTTCAAAAATTTTATCTGCCGCAGCAAAAAGCGTCATAGCCTCTCCCTCATAGCACTTTTTTTTCCCCTGGTTCTTCTTCTGGCTTTCTCCGGCTTCTTTTTCAGTTTTTATATGAATTTCCTTTTCCTGCTCCCGGATGATAATTTCTTTCATTTCTTCCGTCCCACTGATCCTGTTTTCTGTATAAAGGCGGCCCATGATCAGTTCCTCCAGATTCTCCGGGGTACAACTGATCCGAAATTCTTTGCTGCAATTCAGATATACGTCGTACACTGCTTCCAGCGCAGCCATATCTATGCATTCCAAAAAATCATTATTTGTTATTTTCTGAATGGATATCTCTGTTTTTTTCATAAAAATCCTTTCTGATGCCATGACTGTAACCGATGCGAACTGCGGTCTACAGCCAGGCTTATCTTTTCCCATTGCCCTCTATTGAAATTCCCGTCATATCCTGTTATAATGTTCCGGTATCAAAATATGGATGTCGTTGGGTAACTGGTGTGCCCCCTGGTCTTCAAAACCTGTGCTGGACGTTAAGAGCGCCCTGGGTGAGTTCGATTCTCACAGGCATCCGCCAGACAGCAATGAAGCTGTGGATTATATTTCCACAGCTCTTTTTTTATGAAAGAGAGCTTCTTTCAGAGCGTTTGCCAGCAGGGAGGCTTCTTCCGCAGAGATTGTACGCATCTCCAACCACACTTTTTCATTTTTTATATGACCGATCACAGGCAGCGGAAGCCTTCTAAGACGGCACGAAAGCTCCTCTGCTCTTTCCTCTTTCGGCTCTATTACCACAGCGTAATCCGGCATTTCCTCTCCCGGAAGGGAACCTCCTCCTACTGCGGAACGGCTTTTTTCTAAGGTGATTCTGCCAGGATATCCCCCTTCCCCCAGTTCCTTTATAATCATCTCTGCCTGTAAACGCAGCTCCTCCTCTCCTCTGGCAATCATCTGCAATACAGGAATATTCGCCCAGGCATTCTTTTCATCCAGATATTCTCGGAACGTAGCTTCCAGAGCTGCTGTAGTAAACTTATCCAGACGCAGCATACGCATCATTGGATGATTTTCTATAGCTTTTATGTACTTTTTCTTTCCGGCAATAATCCCTGCCTGGGGGCCGCCCAGAAGTTTGTCGCCGGAAAAACAGACCACGTCTGCTCCCTCTTTCAATACTTCCTGAACTGTAGTCTCATGAGCCAGTCCATATTTTTCCAGATTCACCAAAACACCGCTTCCAAGATCTACGATCACCGGGATCCCATGTCTTTTTCCCAGCTGTGCCAGTTCCTTTACTGATGTTTCTTCCGTAAAGCCCACAATCTTGTAATTACTTGTATGAACCTTTAATAAAGCAGCAGTTTCTTCCCAGATAACTTTTTCATAATCTGAAATCCTTGTCCGGTTGGTACAGCCTGTTTCTCTTAAAATGGCTCCGCTTTGTTCCATTACATCAGGAACGCGGAAGCGCCCTCCAATTTCTATCAGCTCCCCTCTGGAAACCACCACTTCTTTTTTTTTTGCCATAGCTCCAAGGATCAGACTTACTGCGGCAGCGTTATTATTAACTGCCACAGCATCCTCCGCTCCTGTGATCTGGCAGATCAGGTCTTTATAATGAGACTGGCGATGTCCTCTTTTCCCTTGTAAAAGTTCATACTCCAGGTTTGAGTATCCCCACATAGCTTCCATTACTGCTGATTTTTGATGCTCCCCCATAGGCGCCCGGCCAAGATTTGTATGAAGAATCACTCCTGTAGCATTCAGAACTCTTTGAAAAGAAGAGGTATCCGATTCCCTGAGCCTGGTTTGGCTTCTGTCAAAGATCCAGGCCTGGAGCCTTTCTGGTTTTATCTCTTTTGTTTTTCCTGAAAGCTCCTCCAGTCCTTCTTCTCCATGAAGAATCTGATTTCTAAAAACATCCAGCGCTTCGCGAAAAGCCTCTATTGTCCTTTCTCTGCCATATTGTCTGCAGAGCTCTGCGCTTTCTGGTTCTTCCAGAAGGCGGTCTACCTTTGGAAGCTGTCTTAAGATTTTATTTTTATCC
>NZ_CABVDF010000256.1:0-3641 GCF_902497045.1 uncultured Blautia sp.
ATGTTTATACATTTTTCTGCATTTTATTTTTTTCTCTCTCCCGTCTGGAAAACACACAGCCACAGTAATCCTGTCGGTAAAGATCATATTCTCCAGACAGCTCAATGGAACGTTTGTAACCGTTTTTCTTCTTAAAATCAGAGGGAAGATGGGACACCTTATAAATCTTTGACAGTTCCTCACCAATCTCGTTGATCTTCTGTGCATTTTTCAGAGGACTGATAGACAGCGTTGTAGTAAAGTAGTCATAATTTCCCTCTTCTGCAAGGCGGGCAGCTTCTTCCATACGAAGGCGATAACATCCGAAGCACCTTTCTCCTCCTTCCGGAATATCCTCCATTCCCTTTGCCATGCAGAAAAACACTTGTGGGTCATACTCTCCTTCTATCAGCTTCACCGGATGGACAAATTCCATTTTCCCGATCATCCTGCGGATTTCCTCCACACGCTTTTCGTACTCTTCTGCCGGTGAAATATTTGGATTATAAAAAAACACAGTAATCTCAAAATATCTGGACAGGTATTCCAGCACATAGCTGGAGCAGGGTGCACAGCAACTGTGAAGAAACAGCCTTGGCGTTCTTCCTTCTGCTTCAAGCTCTGCAAGCAGTTTGTCCAGCTCTTTCTGATAATTTCTGTTATTCATATAAGACGTTTACTCCTTATATATCAATTAATTTTCTCAGCAGCAAAAACATCATCTGCCGCAGAATTTTTCTGCTTTGCCGTTGACATTCTACTTGCTCATGGGTCATATTTTATCCCTTTTTATCAGCAGCGTCAACACAGACAACTGTTTTCATGCAGTCATTTCTCCTCAAATCTTTCCTTTTTTATTGAATATCCAACAAATTTCTCGACATTCTTTTTCCCCACAGGTATAATTAGCTCATATTCTATAATAACTATATAAACAGAGGTGACTCCTGATATGAAATCAAAACAGATTCTAAAAAGTTTACATAGTCTGCTGGACTGGAAGCAAAAAATCACATTTCTCTTTATTATGCTGATCATGGTTCTGTCCTCCGTCTTAACCCAGCTCACCCCCAAGGCAATCGGCTGGCTGACAGACGATATCCTTTCTCAGGCTGAGCTTGATTTTCCTGCTATATTTCCCATTCTGTTTTTTATTCTGATCGTGAATATTGTAAATGAGATCATCAAAATATTAAGAAGGATCCTGGTGGAAGATATCGCCACAAAAACAGAAAAAAAAGCAAGGGGACTGGTAATTTCTTCTTTACTTAAGGCTCCTCTCGCATACTTTAAAGAAAATATGACAGGAAATATCCACGGCAGGCTGAACCGTTGTCTGGAAGGTACGGTAAAGCTGGAAAAACTTGTTTTTATGGATTTTGCCCCGGCTATTTTTAACAGTATTGCAGCTATTGTTGTAATTTTTACTACTCTTCCGGCAAATCTTGCTTTCCTGATGCTTCTGGTAATTCCTGTTGGAATCGCAATTGTTTTCAGACAGATCCATACACAAAAAGGAATCCGCGTAGAACTTCTGGAATCAAAAGCACATATGGACGGAGCTATTGTAGAACTGCTCAATGGTATCGAGGTGATCCGGATCACAGACAGTAACTCTTTAGAAGAAAAAAGATTTACAGATAAATCAGAATATTTAAGAAGCAGAGAAATGAGACATCATTTGCAAATGGCTAAATACGACTGTCTCAAATTTATCAATGAAGTATTTTTTACGGTTCTGATGATCGGCACCTCTGCCTATCTGGCTGCACGGGGCAGGATCAGCGTAGGCGCAGTCCTGACCTCCTACCTTTGTTTTTCACAGCTTATCAAGCCTCTGGAAGAACTTCACAGAATTTTGGACGAACTTTCGGAAAGTCTGATCCTGGCAGAAGATTTTTTCAAAATGGCAGATATCCCTCATGATTTCTCCTATGCTGAAACTCCAGACATACCTGCACAGAAAAAAGACAGCCCTTATATTATAGATATCCATAACCTGAATTTTTCTTATGGCGATGAGAAAAATATTATAGATAACATGGATCTTTGTATGGAAAAAGGTACATTTTGGGGCATTGCCGGACCAAGCGGCTGCGGAAAATCCTCCTTGATAAAAGCAATATGCAAGTTAGAAAAATGCAGCGGCTCTGTTTTTATCAATCACAAAAACATACTTTCTTTATCAAGAAAAGAGTTATCCCAAATCATTGCCCTGGTTCCTCAAAACCCGTTTTTGATCGCCGGAACCATACTGGAAAATATCTGTTACGGACTGGAACAGACGCCTTCTGAAGAGGAAATAAAAAAAGCGCTTGTTAAAGCAAACCTGTATGATTTTATCACCAGCCTGCCGGAAGGCATCCTTACAAAGATCAGCGAGGGCGGGGGAAATCTGTCCGGAGGCCAAAAACAGAGAATCGCAATTGCCCGTATTTTTTTAAGAAAACCGGAAATTCTGATTTTGGATGAAGCAACCTCCGCTCTGGACAATACCTCTGAACGTTTTATACAAAATGAAATTGAACAGCTGAAAAAAGAAAACGGCATGACTGTCATATCCATTGCCCACAGACTTACTACCCTGAAAAACTGTGACAATATTATTGTTATGGATCATGGTAAGGTGGTACAATCCGGCAAATATCCGGATCTGATAAATAAAGCGGGTATTTTCAGCGATATGTATTATGGAAAATTAAAGTAAATTTCAAAAAATGTATCTTTTTCCTTTTTCATGGATAAAGATACATTTTTCTTTTATCTGCCGTACACAAAACTGCTCTCTGGCATATCATAACATATAGTATTTTCCAAAACATACTCCTGGAAAATACTTGGAATTATTTACAGGGAGGTATATCCATGAAACCGCTTCTGGAAGTAAGAGATCTTTCTCTTTCCTATCATACGCCTTCCGGGGAGACTCCTGCCCTTTCACATATATCCTTTGACCTGATGCCCGGTGAATTCCTGGCTATTGTCGGCCCATCCGGCTGCGGAAAGTCCACGCTTCTCAACGTGATCTGCGGACTTCTGGAACCGGAAAAAGGGTCTGTCCTCATGAACGGCACACAGGTTACCCGGGGAGATCCACGCATGGGCTATATGCTGCAGAAGGATCATCTCCTGGAATGGCGCAGCATTTACAAAAATATTCTTCTCGGTCTGGAAATACGGAGGCAGCTGACACCGGAAAAGCTCTCCTCCATTGAACAGATGCTCCGCATCTATGGTTTGGACAAATTCCGTTCTGCCCGTCCTTCGCAGCTTTCCGGCGGAATGCGGCAGCGAGCCGCTCTGATCCGCACTCTGGCGCTGAAACCGGAGCTTTTGCTTCTGGATGAGCCTTTCTCTGCTCTGGACTACCAGACACGGCTGAATGTCAGTGATGATATCGGCAGGATATTAAAAAAAGAAAATAAGCCTGCGATTCTGGTAACCCATGATATCTCTGAGGCCATCAGCATGGCAGACCGGGTTCTCATCCTGACAAAGCGACCTGCCGCAGTTGCCGGCATCGTTCCCATAGAACTGTCTGTTAAAAACAGAACCCCTCTTTCCTCAAGAAATGCACCAGATTTTAAGTCTTATTTTAATCAGATCTGGAAGGAGCTGAACGATCATGCCTGAGCTTTCCCCTGCCCAAATCTATAGATCGG
>NZ_CABVDF010000257.1:0-3636 GCF_902497045.1 uncultured Blautia sp.
TCCAAAAGTACCTTTACGGTATCCAAAGAGGTAAACATAGTTACATTATTTTCAATGGCTGTCCTTCTGATTGCCAGTCCATCTTCATAATGAATGCCGGACAAAATAGCTCTTGTGTTAATAACATAGCTTACATAGCCAGATCTTATAGCTTCCAGGATTTCTGTACTGTTTTCGCTGAGTTTCCTGCGAATACGTGTACGGATTCCATGTTCTTTCAAAAATTCTCCGGTTCCAACTGTTGCTTCTATGTTAAATCCCATGTCATAAAACCTCTGAATAAGCGGCAGAGCCTCCTCTTTATCTTCATCTGCAAGGGTTACCATAACAGTTCCGTAATTCTGCATTTTTACACCGGAAGCAATTAAGGCTTTATACATGGCACGGGGAAATTTTCGGTCATAGCCTATGGCTTCTCCTGTTGATTTCATCTCAGGGGACAGATAGGCATCCATTCCATTTAACTTTGCAAAAGAAAAGGCAGGCGCTTTTACATACCAGAAATTCTTTTCTTCCGGATAGCATGTATCGATACCTTGCTCTTTCAGGCTGATGCCAAGGATCACCCTTGTGGCAATATCCGCCAGGGAATAACCGGTAGCTTTTGATAAAAACGGAACAGTTCTGGATGAACGTGGATTTACTTCTATAATATATACGTTTTCCTCCTGATCCACAATAAACTGAATATTAAACAATCCTCTGATTCCAATTCCAAGACCCAATTTTCTAGTATAATCCAGGATCACTTCTTTTACATGGTCTGAAATGCTGTAGCAGGGATACACACTGATAGAGTCGCCGGAATGTACGCCAGTTCTCTCCACCAGTTCCATGATACCAGGTACAAATACATCTTGGCCGTCACATACTCCGTCGACTTCCACTTCTTTTCCCCTGATATAATGATCCACTAATACCGGTTTTTCTTCATTGATTTCCACTGCTGTTTTCAGGTATTGCCGCAGCTGCTCTTCTTTTGCCACAATCTGCATGGCTCTTCCACCCAGCACAAAGCTAGGGCGTACCAGCACAGGGTAGCCTATTGCTGCTGCCGCCTTTACACCGTCTTCAATATTTGTTACAGCCTGACCCTTAGGCTGCGGGATAGAAAGCGCAGCTAAAAGCTTTTCAAAGGAATCCCTGTTCTCCGCTTTTTCGATTGCTTTGCAGTCTGTTCCGATGATCGTTACGCCTCTGGCTTCCAGAGGCTCTGCCAGATTAATAGCAGTCTGACCTCCCAGAGATGCTATTACGCCATCCGGGTGCTCCAGCTCAATTACATTCATCACATCCTCAACACAAAGCGGTTCAAAATACAGTTTATCGGAAGTCGTGTAATCCGTAGAAACTGTTTCCGGATTATTATTGATCACAATGGCTTCATACCCGGCATTGCGGATTGTTTTCACAGCGTGGACTGTCGAATAGTCAAACTCAACTCCCTGCCCGATCCTGATCGGACCGGAACCAAGCACCAGAATTTTTTTTCTGTCTTCTGCTATTGATTCGTTTTCCTCTTCATAAGTAGAGTAAAAATAGGGGACATAACTGTCAAATTCCGAAGCACAGGTATCGATCATTTTATAAACCGGAAACAAGTTCGATTCTTTTCTGATACGAAAGACTGTAGCTTCATCTGTATCCCAAAGCCATGCTATGGCACGATCGGAAAAGCCTTCTTTTTTTGCCTGGTACAGAGCGTCCCTGTTCCACGGATCTGCCTTTACCATATTTTCTGTTTCTATGATTTTTTTGATTTTTTCCAGAAAAAAGCCGTCAATTTTTGTCTCAAAAGCGACTTGCTGAACATTGCAGCCCATTCTCAGTAATTGTGCAATGGCAAAGATTCTGTCATCTGTTCCTGCTTTTATATAAGAAAGAAGCTCTTCTCTTGTTTTTCCGTCAAATTTTTCCATATACAAATGAAATACGCCTATTTCCAGAGAGCGGACTGCTTTTAACAGACTTTCCTCAAAGGTTCGTCCAATACTCATCACCTCTCCGGTTGCTTTCATCTGAGTGCCCAGCTTTTGATTGGCATCTGCAAATTTATCAAAAGGAAAACGCGGCATCTTCGTTACCACATAATCTAAAGCCGGTTCAAAGGAAGCCGGTGTGTTTACAAGAGGGATCTCGTCCAGAGTCATGCCTACACTGATTTTTGCAGACACTCTGGCAATAGGATATCCGCTTGCTTTCGACGCCAGTGCAGAAGAACGGGAAACACGGGGATTTACTTCTATGACATAATACTGGAAGGAATGTGGATCCAGCGCAAATTGTACATTGCATCCCCCTTCTACCTTAAGAGCCCGGATCAGCCTCAGTGCACTGTCCCGCAGCATCTGGTACTCCTTATTGGTCAGGGTTTGGGAAGGGCATACTACAATGGAATCTCCCGTATGGATCCCCACAGGATCCAGATTTTCCATATTGCACACTGTAATGGCTGTGTCATTAGAGTCACGGATGACTTCATACTCAATTTCTTTAAATCCTTTAATGCTTTTTTCTACCAGTACCTGATGAACCGGAGACAAAGCCAGGGCATTATGGATAAGTCCAAGAAACTCCTGTTCATTGTCTGCAAACCCTCCGCCTGTTCCGCCCAGGGTAAAAGCCGGACGCAGAACCACCGGATAACCAATGGCCTTTGCCGCCTGGAGGGCTTCTTCTGCAGTATTGGCAACAAGGGACGGCAGTACCGGCTCCCCTAATTTTTCACATAATTCTTTAAACAGCTCCCTGTCTTCTGCCTGCCGGATGCTTTCACTTCTCGTCCCAAGCAGTTCTGTCTGGCATTCTTTTAAAACTCCTTTTTTCTCAAGCTGCATTGCAAGGTTCAATCCTGTCTGCCCTCCGATTCCGGGTACAATGGCGTCAGGACGCTCATGGCGGACAATTTTTGCCATATATTCCAGGGTAAGAGGCTCCATATAGACTTTATCTGCAATGGCAGGATCTGTCATTATGGTAGCCGGATTGGAATTGCACAGAATCACTTCATACCCCTCTTCTTTCAGCGCAAGACATGCCTGTGTTCCTGCATAATCAAATTCCGCCGCCTGTCCGATTACGATAGGCCCAGAACCTATAACTAATATTTTCTTTATATCAGTTCGCTTTGCCATGTTTGTTTTCCTCCATCATCTGTATAAATTGGTCAAACAAATACCCGCTGTCCTGAGGTCCGGGGGCGCTTTCCGGATGATACTGAACACTGAAAACCTGATCTTTTCTGCAGGCAAGCCCTTCTACTGTATGATCCAGCAGATTGATATGGGTCATCTCCAGATCAGTATTCTTCAGGCTGGCACAATCTACGGCATAAGAATGATTCTGGGACGTAATTTCTATTTTTCCGGTTTTCAGATTTTTTACAGGATGATTTCCTCCCCGATGTCCGAATTTCAGCTTATAAGTCCCGGCGCCATAGGCAAGCGCGATCATCTGGTGTCCAAGGCAGATTCCAAACATTGGGAAGTTTCCTCTTAATTTCCGCACCAGTTCCAGAACCGGCTTTACATCCTTCGGATTGCCCGGTCCATTAGACAAAAAGACGCCGTCCGGGTTTTGTTTTTGAATTTCTTCATAAGAAGTGTTCCATGGATATACCATGACGCTGCAGCCTCT
>NZ_CABVDF010000258.1:0-3559 GCF_902497045.1 uncultured Blautia sp.
TTGCCTGCAACAGCGGATAGCCCTCGGCAGAGCGCACGAGCCCCGTAGGGGATACCACCGCCCGATTTATCGGGTGGTGAGTAAGTGCGCCCTTCGGGAGTAGAACTTGTGTATTTACATTCCTCTTAGCCGGAGCATCAGCTCCCGCTTTAGGGTATCTAAATCCATTTCTTTAATATGTGGAGCAATGCTTTCCAGAATCGCTCCTTCTTGAATCAATCTGCGTGTTCTGGCATTACGTTCCTTTTTACGGTTTCTTGCTTCGATTTCTTCCAGTCTGTGTTTTGCCTGTAAAAGCACTTTTTCTTCTGGTGTCATAATTCTTTTATTTGCCATATCTGGCACCTCCTTTTTATGCCCGTATCCGGGCGATTTAGTTTTAAAATCTTGTGGTTTAGTACTATAGTTTTAGATAACTGACAGTGGCATGTCTCTGGTGATAAATAAGAAAAGAAAGTAGTACTACTGTCAGTGAAAAATAGTTATTGTGCGATGCTGCTTTGTTTCAACTCTGGTTTGAAGTGTGATTATCTAACAGAATTTTTTTCGTTTTTTTTAAATTAGCTGTTGCATTGTCCTGACGGATATTCCGGTTATTGATACGGATGGGAACACATCTCTCCAGAATCCGGTCATAAATTCGCTTGTGTGCGATATCAGCGGCGTTATTCAGCTCTGATAAAGTGAGATTGGTTGTTATGATCAGGGGCTTTTTACTGCGGTAACGGCTGTCAATCACATTGAATACCTGTTCCAGTGCAAAGTCAGAGTTCCGTTCAATTCCGAGGTCATCAATGATCAGAAGGCTGTAGCGGTTTAAGCTGTGGATGAACTGATTCCTGTCTTCAAAATGCATTCCGGTAAGGGTATTCAGAATCCGGGAAAAGTTGGTCATCAGTACCGGGACGCCTTTTTCCAGAAGGGCATTGGCAATGCAGCCTGCAAAGAAAGATTTTCCAGTACCGACATCGCCCCAGATGAGAAGTCCGGAAGCGTTTGCTTTCATCTCTTCCCAGTTACTTACATAATTGTGTGCAAGTTTCATTTCCGGATTGCTGCCGTTATCTTTGGCAAAGGTGTAGTCATAAAGTGATTTGTCCTGTAAGCCGCTGGTTTTGAGATGCTCTATTTCCATTTGCTTTTCATGAAGTTTTCTCTGGGCTTCCTCCTGTTCAAAGATCTCCTGCTGGCACTTACAGCGGATGGAAGGAATAAGAACCTTTCCCTGTAATTCATGCCTGCACTGTCTTGGCGTATTGCATTTGGAACAGTAGATCAGGTGATTTGTTTCGTTAAAATATTCATCAGACTGAAGCTCTCTGTTTGGTGTGATAGCTGTTGGTTTTTCTGTAAATGTTGTCATAATGTTTCGTATTCTTCACTTTCATAATTTCGTTGCCGGGAAACAGGATGATCCTGTCTTGCCCAACGGATGATGGTAGCTGCATGGTTTTGGTATTGCTTTCCGGTAGAAGCCATATAACCGGATAAGCGTTCCATATAGTCCTGCCAGTCAGGGATTGTCTGCCGGATATTTTCCAGCTCCGTCTCTGACAGAAAAACATTTTGAAATGTTCCATAGGGTGAGCGTGGCTCTTTACTCCCTCTTATTGTTAAATGGTTCTTTTTTATCTCTTTCTTATTACTGGACAGTTTTCTGTCTGTATCAGGGAAAGAATCCTGTCTGTCAATAGGACAGTTTTCTGTCTGTCTTGAGGAAAGAATTCTGTCTGTATTGCTGAGGGTTTCTTTCGGGATTTTTACATAGATCCGATTAGGGTGTCCGGGTCCCTGCCGTTTTCGGAAGATAAGCTCTTGTTTTTCCAGTACTGCCAGAGCAGTTTTCACCGTCATCTGGCTTTTGTGGAGAACTTCTGCCAGTGCTTCAATCGTAAAGTAGAGGAACACATGACCATTTGTATCTGACCAGCCCTCATTTTTCTGGGAAAGCCTTGCACGGTCGAGCAGGATCATATAAAGCATTTTGGCAGTTTCGTTTATTTCCATGTCCAGAAGAAAACGGGGAAACATCATATAAGATGGCAGGCTTGTGTCTGCTGTCAGAAAGTCCGTCATGTGTTCACCTCCAATCACAATGGTTTATTCTCCAAGAAAATCCCAGTCTATATCACGATCCGGCTGTTCTTTTTCAGGAGCTGGAAAGGGCATCCTGATGGGGGATTCCCTTTCCAACATGCCTGCAGTCAGCCCGGACAGAAAAATCGGCAATGACTGTTTCAGGCTGTGTTCTACTGCTTCTACAATCTGTTTCACAAAAAGTTCTTCCCGTTCCCTTGTTTCCAGATAGGGATCAGCCTGAGTGCGGTAGTAGCGGTCAAAATAATCGACCAGTGCAAGGGAGATTACCTGGCTGTAAGATTTAAAATTCTGTCTGTCCATCGTCTGTAAATATTCCCAGGCTCTCCGCTGCTGGTCTTTGTCCAGATTAAATCGCAGGTTTGTGTTGCGGATATGGTTCTGCATGGCTTATCCCCTCCTTTTCAGGCTCATATAAGCCAGAGATTCATAACCTTTGGCAGTGGCACAGATATCATCAAGGATGGTAACTCGTGATTTGTCATACGCTCCAAAGTTACGGATCAGGCATCCACCGCCTCCGACCACATACAGGCGCATCAGGCCAGGATTGTATTCATATTTGCGGAGCGTGGCAAAAATATCTGTGACATACTGTCTGGCAACAGCAGTAATACAATCCAGATAAGACGCTGAAATGTCAGCGGTTCCAAACCGCAGAATCTGCTCTACGGTAGATTCTTCAATCTTTACTCCGAAGTTGTCCAGAACAGCGTTTTTAGCGGCAATCATGCATTGGTTTACGCCAAACTTTTCTGTCCAGCACCGGCTTTCCTGTGCTTTCTTATTATTGATATACAGAATGTTCATGGTTCCGTTGCCGATATCTGCAAGAAGATTTGTCCCCTTGAAATCTCCAAGTCGGTTTACGATAGCCGGATATCCCTGCGGGTAAAGGCTGCATCCCACAAAACGGAGATGATACTCTTTGCTGTTAAATCGGTAATGGACTTCTGGATTCTGGAGCAGATAGGAACGGAAATCTTCTCTCTGGTTTCTGATCCATGTCAGAGGAAGCCCGGCAGCCAGATGAACGTCTGCTTCACGGATGGAAAAGACATTCAGTTCCCTTGCAATCGCCATGAGAGTTAGAAGATAATATTCTTCGTCCATAGCTTTATCTGGGATAAATTCTTTGTGTCCTTCGCCAATCCGGTAGTAAATGCCGTTATATTCCAGAATATTCCCGGTGAAGATGGGTTCTGTTTCATAGGCTTTGATTCCGGTTGGTGTGACGGTATTTGCTGTTTTCATGTTGCCGTAGCCGTGATCTACAGCAATGATTTTTGTGTTTCTGAGTTCTCGCATAAAAAACACCTCCATTTTCGTATTGATTAATTCAGCAGGCTGTACCGGTGTGGTACTGCTTTGCTGTGAGATAAGCATACGAAAGTTGGAGGAAAAAGACATTGAGGGAAAATTGAGTTGGAATTGAAAAATAGGATATAATTTTGTAAAATAG
>NZ_CABVDF010000259.1:0-3556 GCF_902497045.1 uncultured Blautia sp.
AAAGCTATGAAAGTAAAAATTATTACAGATTCTGCTTCCAATATGATGACATTAGACGGCATACCGTTTGCGTCTGTTCCTTTAAGGATTGTAACTGAAGAAAAAGAATATATTGACCATGCCGGTCTGGATGTCCACCAGATGGTGCAGGAGCTGCATTCCTATAACGGGCGCTCACAGACTGCATGCCCTGGAATGGGTGACTGGCTTCAGGCATTTGAAGATTATGACATCATCTTTTGTGTAACTATCATAAGCAGGCTTTCCGGAAGTTATAATGCGGCAATGGCAGCAAAAATGGAATATGAAGAAGAAAATCCCGGAAAAAAGGTGTTTGTACTGGATTCCTATTCTGCCGGTCCGGAAATGAAACTTCTTCTGTATAAACTAAACAAGCTGGTACAAAGTGGAAAAGATTTTGATACCATCTGTAAAGAAATCCAGGAATACAAAAATCAGCATACCTCTCTTGTGTTTTCTCTTCAGTCTCTCCGTAATCTTGCCAATAATGGGAGAATCAGTCCGGCTGCGGCAAAGATCTGTGGTATCGTAGGTATCCGTGTAGTAGGAGATGTAAACGAAGAAGGGCTTCATCCTACCGACAAGTGCAGAGGCGAGAAGAAAGCGATTTCAGAGCTTTTGCGTAATATGAAACGTCTTGGTTATCACGGAAATAAAGTACTGATCGATCACTGTTATAACGAAAACGGAGCTGAACAGCTCAAAGATCTGATCCAAGCAGAATACCCTCAGGCAGAGATCTCTATTGACAAAACCCGTGGGCTTTGCAGCTTTTATGCGGAAAAGGGCGGAATTATGGTTGGATTTGAGCGATAAGAACCTTCAGAATCCACAGCTTTTTTGGTGAAAATATACAAAACCATTGATTTTCCATCAGGTAACCTGTATTATATTTTACGGTCATAAAATATTTTTATCCAAAAGAATACGGAGGAAAAAAGATATGAACAATACCGTAAACGAAAACCTTCTCAGACTCTGGTATACCAGCCCTGCATCTGACTGGCAAACAGAAGCGCTGGCTGTTGGAAATGGCTACATGGGAGGACTGATCTTTGGCGGGATAACAACTGACCGTATCCATATCAATGAAAAAACTGTATGGAACGGAGGGCCATCCAAAGAAACAGATTATAAATATGGAAACACTAATCCCACAAATACTTCAAAAGATTTGGACATGATCAAAAAAGATCTGGATAACATCCGTAAGAAGCTGGATGATAAATCTGAGCATGTCTTTGGTTTTGACGGAAATTCTTACCAGGCCTGCGGCACAGATACAAAGGGAGAGGCTATGGACTGGCTGAACAGACTTATGGGAGATCTGACCGGTTATGATGAACCTCAGGATTTTGCAGATATTTTTATTTCCGGCAATATTACAGATGAATCAGAAGTCAGCAGCTATGTCCGTGATCTGGATCTTCGCACTGGTCTGGCATCTGTCAGTTATAACTGGAAAGGTGTCCATTATACCAGAGAATATTTCAACAGTTATCCTGACAATGTGCTGGCCGTACATCTCAGCGCCGATCAGAAAGGCTGTCTCTCTTTTTCAGTATGTCTGAAGGACTGCACCCATGGTACTTCTCTTTTGAATCACACCGAAGCAGATACCATCATTCTGAAAAACACGCTGAAAAGTAATGGAATGAAGACAGAAGCTCAGCTGAAGGTCATTCCTGAAGGCGGAGAAATGACTGCAGAAACAGATTCTATCCGTGTATCCCATGCGGATTCTGTTACCCTTATTTTTGCCTGCGGTACAGATTATAAGATGGAGCTTCCTGCTTTCCGTGGAGAGGACCCTCATGAAGCAATAAGACAGCGTATCCAGCGGGCTGCTGCCAAGGGTTACTCTTCATTAAAATCTGATCATGTAAAAGATCATTCTGAACTTTTCTCCCGCATGGAGCTTGGATTTAATGAGGACATCCCACAAATCCCTACGGATGAACTTCTTCAGAAATACCGAAATATGATCGAGAACAACGGAGGGGAACTTCCAACGGAAAAAGAGCAGAGAGCCATTGAAGTTATCTGTTATCAGTTTGGACGGTATCTGACCATTGCAGGATCCAGAAAAGGCGCACTTCCTACGAATCTTCAGGGTGTATGGGGCGAAGAGCACTTTAAATGGGGCGGTGACTATCACTTTAATATTAATATACAGATGAATTACTGGCCTACTATGGCAAGTAATCTGGGTGAATGTCTGCTTCCTTATCAGGATTACCTGGATGTGCTCCGGGAGGCCGGACGTACAGCTGCTGCTTCCGCCTTTGGCATCAAAAGTGAAGATGGAGAAGAAAACGGATGGCTGGTAGGCTGCTTCAGTACGCCATATATGTTTGTAACAATGGGACAGAAAAACAATGCCGCCGGATGGAATCCGGTGGGCTCTGCATGGGCTCTTTTGAATTCCTATGAGTATTATCTGTATACAGGTGATCTTGAATTTTTGAAAAATCTTTATCCTTCTCTTCGTGAAGTTGCTAATTTCTGGGATAAAGCGCTTTACTGGAGTGAGTATCAGAAGAGATATGTTTCTGCACCTTCTTATTCACCGGAAAACGGCCCGATCGCCAATGGTGCTGCCTATGACCAGCAGTTTATCTGGCAGCATTTTGAAAACACCATTCAGGCGGCAGAAATCCTTGGTGTGGATCAGGAGCTTATCCCTCAATGGAAAGAAAAGCAATCCAAACTGGATCCGGTACTTGTAGGTAAAGATGGTCAGGTGAAAGAGTGGTTTGAGGAAACCCACATTGGAAAGGCACAGGCAGGAGAGCTTGAAGAAACCGATATCCCTCAGTGGAGACAGAGTCTGGGAGCCGAATGCAATGGAGAACAGCCTCCTCATCGCCACCTTTCTCACCTGATGGCGTTATATCCATGCAATATGATCAGCAAAGATGCGCCGGAATTTATGGACGCAGCCATGGTCTCTCTTAAGGAAAGAGGACTGGATGCAACAGGATGGTCCAAAGCTCATAAACTAAACCTCTGGGCACGTACAGGTCATGCTGAAGAAGCTTTTCAGCTTGTCCGGTCTGCTGTAGGAGGCGGAAATTCCGGATTCCTGACCAACCTTTTCTCTTCCCACGGAGGCGGAGAAAACTATAAAGAATACCCGATCTTCCAGATTGACGGAAACTTTGGCTATACAGCCGGGGTAAATGAAATGCTGCTGCAGAGCCAGCTGGGCTACATTCAGTTCCTTCCGGCACTTCCAAAAGAATGGGAAAACGGTTATGTAAAAGGAATCGTTGCACGTGGCAATTTTGTCATTGATATGGAGTGGACCAGGGGTATGGCAGACTCCTTTACCATTACTTCACAGAATGGCGGAAGATTCATAGGAGAATATAAAGACCTGGCATCCTATAAAGTAACTGACTCTCTGGGAAATTCAATCCCTGTTGAGATCTGCAGCAATGACAAGATTTCTTTTGCCACCCAAAAAGGAGCGGTTTACAGGATCTTAAAAACTGACTGCTAAAGAGTACGAAAATTCTAAGAATATGTATAA
>NZ_CABVDF010000260.1:0-3548 GCF_902497045.1 uncultured Blautia sp.
TTATACAAATAAAGCTTTCTTTATTTGTGTAAAATCCATAACCTCTTTTGATTTTTACCTATACTCGAAATATTTATCAAACTTTTTCTCACGATTCTATCACGCAAAAAGGCACGCGTGTTTTTGCGTGCTTTTTTTGCATTATTCTGTACCTATAATCTCAGCACTATAAAACTCCGGCAGCTTCTCTTCGAGTCAGTTCTTCCATAATTGAACTGTACTGTTTATCAAGATGATAAAGAGAAAGAGTAACCACTGCTGCTGCGGCAACAATCATCGGACCATACTTATAAATATTTACAATCATATCAAGTGCCGCCTGTGGCTGGACCGCTGTTCCTCCTGCACTGCTCACATATCCCGCAGCTGCAAGAAACCCGGTCATTGCCGCAGATGCCACGCCGGATCCTACCTTTGTCCCAATAGAGCCTCCGGCAAAGATCATACTCTCCTGACGAAGATGTGTTTTCCACTGTCCATATTCCACTACATCTCCGATCATACCGAACACACCTGCATTTAAAGGAGCCAGACCGATTGCTCTTACGATACAGCTCATGACCATCCATGAAAAACTGTATGGATTCATAACAAAAATAATCTGTCCGATCAGAGCTACTGCTGCTCCCGCAAGAGCTGTATTTCTCTTCCCATATCTCCGGATCAGTGGTGTGCAAAGGAAAATACATCCCACAAGGACCAGCGTTTCCATCAGATAAAGTGCACTGTACATCCAGGTATCATTATGGAATATGTATTTACAGTAATATGGAAGAATCGTACCTGATATACCAAAAGAAACGCTCTGCAGCATCCACAATACCAGTACAGACCAGAAATACTTATTGTTTACAAGTGCCAGAAATGACTGCTTCAGCGGAACTTTTCCCGCTTTTTCTGCTGCCTCTATCACAACTGTTTCTTTACATTTCAGGAAACAGTTGACTAACAAAAGGAGAGCTACTGCTGCCCATATGGCCATAGTCTTGATCCATGCTGCCTGGTCGTCGCCAAACAGCTTCACCAGAGGAAGCGTGCAGGTAACTGCCAGGATCCGGCCCAGAGGAGAAAGTCCCATTCTTACAACACTGAGCATGTCTCTTTCTCCGGATTCTCTTGTCATCATGGCAGACAGGCTTCCGTAGGGAAGGTTGATAGCTGTATAACATACTGTTGTGCAGAAATTATATGTTACGAACAGATAGACTGCCTGTACCAGACCTGTTGTTCTGGGCACGGTAAACAGAAGTACTGCTGACAATGCATATGGAACACTCATCCACAAAAGCCAGGGTCTTGATTTTCCCCATTTTGATTTTGTGTTTTCAACGACCACCCCCATGATCAGATCCGACACGCCGTCAAACAAACGGGAAACAAGCATTACCATACCTACAGTTGCAGGATTTATCCCGACATAATCTGTATAAAAAAGTGTGATCAGCGTACCTATCATGCCAAAGATTACATTACAGGCAACGTCTCCTCCTGCATAGGAAACCCTGATCCCCCATCCAAGTTTTTTATGATTCATATTATTCACCCCACAAAAGATACCTTCTCTGTCTTTTCTTTAAACTGTGATCTCAGAAATTTTTACCGGACGGTGTTCTTCCAGAGATTTTTTTGCGGCAAGCCCCATTCTTACCGGCTCCAGTCCATCCATTACACCCAGAGGTGTCTCTGTATCATTTACAATGGCATCGATAAAACATTTCATTTCTTTTACATAAGCCCCCATATATCTTTCCAGGAAAAAGTGAAGTGGTTTTTCCCCTGTAATACCCTGAGCATTGCTGATCACGGCTGCAGACGCGGTATCATTTCCTGTTGCTGCCATTCCTTCTGATCCAAATACCTCTGCTCTCTGGTCATATCCATATACGGCTTTTCTGGAATTATCGATCACTGCGATGGATCCATTCTCCATTTTCAGCGTGATCACCGCGGTATCTACATCTCCTGCTTCTCCGATTGCCGGATCTACCAGAACACCTGCTTCCACATAAACTTCCTCTGCGTTGCAGCCTGCCAGAAAACGTACCATGTCAAAATCATGGATGGTCATATCCAGGAACATTCCTCCGGACACTTTTACATATTCAGCACATGGCGGCTCCGGATCACGGGATGTGATCTTGATCACATGAGGATCCCCGATCTTTCCGGAAGCAACTGCTGCCTGTACCGCTTCAAAGTTATGATCAAATCTTCTGTTAAATCCCACCTGATATTTGACCGGATGCTTTTCCAGTGCATCCATGACATTTTTGATCTTATCTATATCATGATCGATAGGCTTTTCACAAAAAACATGTTTTCCTGCCTCGATGGCTTCCACAGAAATCTGTGAGTGTGTATCTGTTGATGAGCAGATCAGGACAGCGTCAATCTCCGGATCTGCCAGGATTTCTTTATAATCCTTTGTCACTGCTTTTACTCCCATATTTTTTGCCCACTGTGCCGTCTCTTCTGTCATAAACGGGTCTGCCAGAAGCTTCACCTGCGCCTCCGGAACCTGGGTGCAAATGCTTTCTACATGAACTCTTCCGATTCTTCCTGCTCCGATAATTCCAACCTGTACCATAATAATTTCTCCTTTTTTATGATATATTTTTTATAATCCTGTTTTTTCTGCAATAAATTTTCTTGCTCTGATGGCATACTCAAGCGGGTCTGCCTTTGCCGGATCCTGCTCGGCTTCTACCAGCATATATCCCTCATAACTGTTCTCCTCCAGAACCTGAAAGATCGGTTCAAAATCAATACAGCCATCTCCAGGTATGGTAAAAGCGCCCTGGCGAACCCCTTCCAGAAAGCTGAGGTTTTCTCTGCGTACCTTCTCCACAACTTCTCTGCGGATATCTTTCAGATGCACATGTCTGATCCTGTCTGCATATTTTTTTACCATTTCAAGCGGATCTGCACCACAATATGCAAAATGTCCGGTATCATATAAAAGACTTACATATTTAGGATCTGTATGCGCCATCATTCGCTCTACTTCATCCGGATTCTGAACCACAGTACCCATATGGTGATGGAAGGTAAGGTGGATTCCATATTCTTCAAGAGCAATTTTTCCCAGTCTGTTCATCCCTTCACAGAATCGTTCCCATTCCTGGTCGTTCATCACGTATTTGTGTCCAAATACCGGTGTGTCCTGCTGTCCCTGTACACTGTAGCTTTGCTCTGACGCGCCAATGATCTTCGCTCCCATTGCCTTCAGAAAATCCAGCTGGGCACGAAATTCTTTTTCTACTTCCTCAAAAGGTTTTGTAAGAAGGAAAGAGGAAAACCATTGATTACAGATTTCCAGTCCTCTCAGTTCCAGCGCTTTTTTTAATATCCGGGGATCCCTGGGATATTTATTTCCTACCTCTGATCCTGTAAATCCTGCAAGAGCCATTTCACTTACACACTGCTCAAAAGTATTTTCTTTTCCAAGATCCGGAAGATCATCATTTGTCCATGCAATAGGTGCAATACCAAGCTTTACTTTTTCTTTGTCAAACATCTCTTTACCTCTTTTCTTTTTTATGATTTAT
>NZ_CABVDF010000261.1:0-3538 GCF_902497045.1 uncultured Blautia sp.
GGTTACTATGCATAATAAATTTACATTATCAGTAGTCAAAACACCGTAGATAACCAGTCTCAAATACGGTATTATATAGGCAATTAAATCAGTTCAATTTTATATAGTTTATCATTCTCGAATATTTGGAGGATGGTAGCCATGTTCTTCAAAATGAAGTGACAACAAGGTGCCCACCAAGTATTAGCTGCAGCAAATAACCAGCTG
Organism: uncultured Blautia sp.; assembly: GCF_902497045.1. Lineage (NCBI taxonomy): Bacteria > Bacillati > Bacillota > Clostridia > Lachnospirales > Lachnospiraceae > Blautia > uncultured Blautia sp. The sequence goes on from NZ_CABVDF010000261.1 coordinate 208, forward strand.
ATATTGTATACTTATCTAAGGTATATATGTGGGCTACAGAAATCATAATAACTAATTATTGCTAAATCAGGAGAAGTTATTTATACTAGAATTAAGGATGAAGATGGGGGGAAAGAGTGACGGTATATGAAGCAGCCTGATTCTCTGGATGTCGGAACACAGATGGACGTTGCGAGACATCGACTCTGTCTTAAAGTGCGCCATAAAAAACTATAATGAACTGGTGACAGTTGTTGGTAATCTTTTGGATGCCACTGTTGGATCTGTTCTTCTGATTGATAGCAACTGGAAGGTAGATGCGGAGTATGGCAGACAGTTTCTGGCAGAGAGCTGGGAAGAGACGATGCCGGCAACTGTTTTTGGTATTGAGAAATATCTTGGTTTCGACCCAATCAAGAGTGTGGAATCGAAGTTTGCCAAGAGGATTGTACAGAAGTTCGATACTGACACATTGGAGAATAAGAGATATGAACATACAGATTTTTGGTACGACAAAGTGCTTTGACACAAAGAAAGCCCAGCGCTATTTTAAGGAAAGAAATATTAAGGTGCAGTTCATCAACCTGAAGGAGAAATCCATGAGCAAGGGTGAATTGACAGCTGTCATGCAGGCTGTTGGAGGCGTGGACAAGCTGATTAATCCAAAGGCAAAGGATAAGGATACGCTGGTGCTAATCACATATATTGCAGATGAAGATAAGTTTGAGAAACTGCTGGAGAATCAGCAGATACTGCTTACGCCGATTGTTCGCAATGGAAAACAGGCAACGGCAGGGTATCAGCCTGACATCTGGAAGAATTGGAAGTGATAAATTGAAGATATTTGTAGATGCAGATGCCTGTTCGGTTGTAAAGATTGTGGAGCAGGTGGTGAAAAAGTATGGAATACCATGTACATTGTTTTGTCCCTGATTAAAAAAGGTGATATCTGTGTAACTCAGGACTATGGTGTTGCTGCAATGATTTTGGGCAAAGGAGCAGTGACGATATGAAAATACAAATCGTACAGGGCGATATTACGAAACAAACGAATGTAGAAGCAATTGTAAATGCGGCAAATACCAGTCTTCTTGGTGGCGGCGGTGTGGATGGAGCGATCCACCGGGCAGCCGGATCGGAATTACTGAAGGAATGTAGAAATCTACATGGATGTAATACCGGTGAGGCTAAAATTACCGATGCTTATAACCTGCCATGCAAATATGTCATCCATACGGTAGGGCCGATTTATTGCGGCGGAAATCATGGCGAAGCCAAGCTGCTTGCCAATGCCTATCATAATTCCATGCAGGTAGCATTGGAGCATGGAATCCGTACCATGGCATTTCCATCAATTTCTACGGGGGTCTACAGTTACCCGCTGGAAGAAGCTGCAGAAATTGCAGTAAAAACTGTAAAAGATTTTTATACGGAACATCAGGAGGCATTTGATTATGTTCGCTTTGTGCTTTTTGATGATAGGGCACGGAAAGCTTATGATGATGTACTTATGAAATTCAGTAATATATTGGATATAGAATAGGAGGACAGATGAAAGTAACAAAGATCTTAATTGCTGCAACATTATCCTGCTTGTTGTTTGCCGGATGCAGCGCAACAGATACGGGGAGGAAAGAAGGTGCGACGATGGAGAAGGCTGCCTATCAGCAGGTATCCATGGAAGAAGCAATGGAACTGATGAAAACAGAAGAGAACTATATCATCCTGGATGTTCGCAGACAGGAGGAATACGACGAGAAACATATTCCCGGTGCAATTCTGGTGCCAAACGAGACTATCGGAACGAAAGACATACCGGAACTTCCGGATAAAGCCCAGATGATTCTTGTGTATTGCAGAAGTGGAAACCGGAGCAAACAGGCGGCGGAGAAGCTGGCAGCACTTGGTTATACAAACATTATTGAGTTTGGTGGAATCAATGACTGGCCGGGAGAAGTGGAAACATCAGAAAAATAAGCATGCTAAAATGAGTTTTGGGAAAGAAGGTGGGCAATCTTGAACAAAAGACAAGAAGTATTGGATTATGGCATTACATTTCCAGATGCTTATATTGACACTCCTTTTCATGATGATAATTGGGTACTGCTCAGATACAGAGGAAATAAAAAAGCATTTGCATGGACCTATGAAAAAGATGGTTTTATGTGGGTGAATGTAAAGGTGGATCCGGAGTGGCGTGATCTGTGGAGAAATACATACGATGCAGTTATTCCGGGATATCATCAAAACAAAATACATTGGAACTCAATTAAACTTGATGACAGCATACCTGATGCTGAAGTGAAAAGAATGATTGCAGAGAGTTATGATTTGATCATTGGTAAAAGAAAATCTTAATTTAATGGATAACTGGATTATACAGCTTATTTGAAAATTCCAGTTTTTTTGTTCAATTTGGTTTATGATAGGATATCATTACTAAAAAGTGTGCAGACAGAATATGAAGTGCGGGGAAGTAATTAATTACATAAAGAGATAGGAGAATTATAATGATAAAGGAAATTGTGAGGGATATTTTCTTCTTGGGACAACCATCCCAGCCAGCTACAGAAGCAGATATTCAAGTGGGCAAGGACTTGCAGGATACACTGCAGGCTAACCGGGAACGGTGCGTGGGCATGGCGGCAAATATGATTGGTGTAAAGAAGAACATCATTATTGTGAATATGGGATTTATAGATGTTGTAATGTTTAATCCAGTGATTATTTCTAAAAGCGGCATGTATGAAACAGAAGAGGGATGTTTGTCTTTAGATGGTGTTCGTAAGACAATCAGATACCAGGAAATAGAAGTGGAGTATTATGATTTTAACTGGAAAAAACAACGACAGAAACTGTCCGGTTGGACGGCGCAGATCTGTCAGCATGAAATAGATCATTTATCAGGAAAGATTATATAACTGTGAGTTTGATTCCTGTACAGAACGTTGTGAAATAAAATTGTGATCTTTATGCTGTAAATCCAAAGAAGGAGCTTGGGAAAGCGAGGAAAAAATATATGTGGAAATGTCCTGTATGCGGAAGAGCGTATCTCATGGAGCATGCCGACGTTTCGGAAGAGGCATAACATTCTTCATTTTGCAGCTGCGAAGAAACATATTGGTTTGTATCCGGGACCGGCAGCAGTTGAGGCGTTTATAGACAGTGAGATCACATATGGTGATTTCTTTCGACAGGCCCCGGAAATGAATCCGAACCGGGAAAAGATTACAGGTGTAGTATGTGGGGTTCGTGTTGAAAATATTGAAGATCCGCTGATGCGTGAAATATAGAAACTTCAGATTTCATTTTCATCAAAAATAGTGAAATACAGAATCCTATTTCTACATAG
>NZ_CABVDF010000262.1:0-3511 GCF_902497045.1 uncultured Blautia sp.
GAATAAAAAACTAATTTAGAGAAATTTTTGTTTCAATCTGTCTCCATTAGTTCTTCTTATAAAGTGAATTTGCAAATTCCAAAATCACAAAAAGGAGAAAAACAATGACAGATCACGAAAAACTTGTAATGCGAAACATCATCTATGCGGTAGAAACCGGCGGACAGGTTTACGGTCAGAAAAACTACGCTGACTTCACAGAGGCCTACACAAACAGCTCCTCAGAGCATGCAATTACCATTGGCGCAGGACAGTGGTATGGAAATGAAGCACGGACGCTTCTTCTCAATATCAAAGCGGCTGATGCTACAACATTTAAAAAACATGATACTGCCGGTGTTGCTGCAGATCTTGCCAAAACAGACTGGTCAAATTACCGGCTTTCCAAAACTTCTGCAAAGGCTAAAGCTATTGTAAATATTATTAATTCCACTGTCGGCCGCCGTTGTCAGGATCAGCTTATGGATACCCAGATGGAAGCCTATGTAAAGGAAGCGGCTGCTCTTGGGGTTTCCAATATGGATGCCAAAATGATGTGTGCTAATTTCAGACATCAGGGAGGAGCCTCTGCTGTAAAAAGGATTCTGGCAAAAACAACAAAGCCTTACACTCTGGATCATCTCTACGCAGCCTGCCAGACAGACACCGGAAATCAGGTAGGAGCATATAAGAGTCGTCAGAAAATGGTATATAACGCTCTGAAGACTTATATCACAAATTATAAGGTTACCGCTGCCGAGGCCATTCAAGCTGCTATCAAAATTGCCAAAGCTGAAATTGGATATCTGGAAAAGAAATCTAACGCAAATCTGGACAGTAAAACTGCCAATGCAGGAACTGCTAATTATACAAAATATTGGAGAGATACAGATCCTGCTAATCAGGCAGCCCCATGGTGTGCATGTTTTATCAGTTGGGTCTTTATGAAAGCTTTTGGAAAATCCACCGCAACCAAGCTTTTAAAGCATTGGCCATATATCTATGTTCCAACACTGGCAGGATTATTCACCAACTATGCGACCCCCAAGGTCGGAGATATTTTCATGTACCATAACGGATCTGAATTTTCACATACAGGACTGGTAATTTCAGTAAGTGGTGATAAATTTGTAACCATTGAAGGTAATACCAATGACGGAAGCGGTGTCGTTGCTGAAGGAATTGGAGTCTACCAGAAAACAAGGTACAACAGCCAGCTTCCAGGCTCAAAATTTGCCCGTCCAAATTACAGTATCGTAACCTCTATTAATGGTTCCGGCGGGGACATCACACCACCATCCACATGGGTAACGACCGGTACTGCTGTATGTACAGGAGATGACGTTTATGTACGCCAGACTCCAGGCGGTACTGTTATGGGTATGGTATCCAAAGGAACAAAATTAGAACTGGATGGAACCAGCTCCGGTGTATGGGTTCATGTAAAAGTTGCAGGAATCGGTATTGGTTATATGCATCAGGATTATGTTGGGAAAGATTCCGGCTCTACAGGCTCTTCATCAGTAAAAACAGCGCAGAATGCGCTGAACAGCAAGTTTAATGCCGGTCTGACTGTGGACGGTATTTGGGGATCTGCATGCAAAACAGCATACATCAGAGCAATACAGTCTGCCCTGAACTCTGTGTATGGTGCTGGACTTGCAGCCGACGGCATCTGGGGAACAAATACCTCCAATGCCTGCGCCGCCCATGTACTTTCTGAAGGAGCCAATAACCTCTATGTCGGTGTATTACAAATTGGCCTTTACGCACATAATATAACACTGAACAGTGGAATTGACAATTCTTTTGGTCCTTCTACAAAACAGGGAGTTATTAAATTTCAGACTTCTCAGGGATTATCTGCTGATGGAATAGCAGGCCGTGACACTTTTGCCAAACTTGCAGGTGTCTGACCTTCTATTTCTCAAAAGGAGTCGTTGCATATCAATGCAACGGCTCCTTTTTAATATCTGTTTTATTCCTCTGACTTTTCCTCCGCAGTCTGCTGCTTTTCATAATTATAAATCCAGCTGGGCGTCATACTTTCGCTTCCATCTCCATATACAGAAACAGCAATGTACTTTCCATCTTTCACATAATATCCAATTTCCAGCTTCAAACTCGCCGCTAATGGTCCACCCTGTTTCTGACTTCCTTCTATCTGAATATCGGCATTGCTGATATCAAAGATAGTCTGTGTAAAATTGCCTTCCGAACCATATTCCATTGTCACACTATCCTCATCAGATTCTGTAAGGACTCCGTTTATATATATGATCTCCGATTCTGGTTCGGCGGCAGCACTGCTCTCAGAAAAGGAATTCTCTGTATTATTTTGGGACTGTGAATTTCCATTTTCTTCCCGGAAACCTGCTTCATCCTCTCCTCTCAATCCACATCCCGGAAGACCTGCCAGCAATATCCCAAGCATTATAAATCCTGCTGTCATTCTTTTGTATCCCATTTTCTCTTTCCCCTGTTGTAAATGATGATTGTTCCTTGATTCTGCCCCTTCCTGTTAATAATCCTCAGAAGTCTCCCCATCCTCATCTATATAATCCGCATCTCCGGATTCTTCATACTCCTGTGTATCCTCTTCTGCCTGTGTATTTCTCTGTTCCATATTATATAGCTGACTGGGTGAAAAATATTCTGTCCCATCGCTGTACACATAGGTGGCAATATTCACTCCATCTTTCACATAATAATCTACATCTACATTAAGGCTTGTTCTAAGACCGCTGACTCCGATCACTTCATCTACCTGAATATCCAGCTCTGCACTGCTGATGTCAAAAGTCATTTCATAAAAATCTCCATCAGAGCCGGTTTCTATTGTCATGGTAGAGTCATCGTTATATCTTACATTGCCGCTGACAGACTTCATTTCGTAATCATAAACCCAGCTGGGGGTCATACTTTCACTTCCGTCTCCATATACAGAAGCAGCAATGTAATCTCCATTCTCCACATAATATCCAATTTTAAGGTTCAGATTTGCCGCTAACGGCCCCCCCTGTTTCTTGTTTCCGCCTATCTGAATATCCGCATTACTGATGTCAAAAGTTGTCTGATTAAAATCCCCGTCAGATCCATACTCGATTGTTACACTGTCCTCATCAGAATCTGTGAGAACTCCGTTTATATATGCGATTTCTTTTTCTGCTTCTGAAGATGTGTTTCCTGTACTGCCGGACTGCGCCCCTGCCCCTGCCTGCGCAGCTGCTTTCGTAGGTTTTGGTGCTGCTGAAGCTTTTGGAGTTGGCGTAGCTGTAGCCTTCGGTGCTGCTGTGACCGCCGCCTTGGTCGGTTCTGGAGCAGATGTCCCTCCATTGCCCTCTGTCAGTCCGCATCCGGAAAAACATGTTACTGCTATTCCCAATGCCATAAATACTGCTGTCAATTTCTTGTAGTTCATTCACTCTTCCTCCTGACATAATATTTTTCTTTCATTATACGCCTTTAACTTATCTGTTTTGCAGAAACTGTCAAAATCACGCCTCTTATTGTAATAATTTCCTTTGTTTTC
>NZ_CABVDF010000263.1:0-3482 GCF_902497045.1 uncultured Blautia sp.
TTTGTTACAAAATAAATAAAAACGGCCTTTTATTCAGAGTGGTGGAGATACAAAGGATCTGCGAAGCCACGGCAACCCCTCCTTGGAGGAAGGTGCCAACCTGAGCGAGTGATCGAACAATAAGAGGATTGAAAGATAAATTCAGACAGTCCGATTATTCGGGCTGTTTTTTTTGTCAGAAAAGAAAGGAAAATACAATGGAGAAAATTTTATTTACCTCTGAATCAGTAACTGAAGGCCATCCGGATAAAATGTGCGATGCCATTTCCGATGCGATTCTTGATGCGCTTATCGAGCAGGATCCCATGAGCCGTGTGGCTTGTGAGACAGCAACTACTACAGGTCTTGTTCTTGTTATGGGTGAGATCACTACAAATGCTTATGTAGATATCCAGAAAATTGTAAGAGATACAGTCAGAGAGATTGGCTATACCCGCGGTAAATACGGATTTGACGCAGAAACCTGTGCGGTGATCACAGCCATTGATGAGCAGTCTGCAGACATTGCTCTTGGTGTAGATAAAGCGCTGGAGGCAAAAATGGGCGAAGATGAGATCGACGCTATCGGTGCAGGAGACCAGGGAATCCAGTTTGGTTATGCGTCCAACGAAACTGAGGAATATATGCCTTACGCTATTAATATGGCGCATAAGCTTGCACGTCAGCTTACCAAGATCCGTAAAGACGGAACCCTCAGCTACTTAAGACCGGATGGAAAAACCCAGGTAACTGTAGAGTATGATGAGGCAGGTACTCCGATTCGTATTGATGCAGTTGTATGCTCAACTCAGCATGATCCGGAAGTAACGCAGGAGCAGATCCACGAAGATATTAAGAAATATGTATTTGATGCTATCATTCCAGCAGACATGGTAGATGAGAATACGAAGTATTTCATTAATCCTACCGGACGTTTTGTTATTGGAGGACCTCATGGAGACAGCGGTCTTACCGGACGTAAGATCATTGTTGATACATATGGCGGAACAGGACGTCACGGCGGCGGTGCTTTTTCCGGAAAAGACTGCACTAAGGTTGACCGTTCTGCAGCATATGCAGCCCGTTATGTTGCAAAGAATATTGTTGCGGCAGGCCTTGCGGATAAATGTGAGATCCAGCTGTCTTATGCAATTGGTGTGGCTCAGCCTACATCTATTAATGTGGAGACATTCGGAACAGGAAAGCTTTCAGCTACAAAGCTGGTAGAGATCATCCGCGAGAACTTTGACCTTCGCCCGGCCGGAATCATCCGTATGCTTGACTTAAGAAGACCGATTTACAAACAGACAGCAGCTTATGGTCATTTTGGACGTACAGATGTAGATCTTCCGTGGGAAAAACTTGATAAAGTTGAAGATCTGAAGAAATACCTGTAAGATGATTTTATAGAAAATTTAGACATAGAAATCTGACGATGTGATATAATGAACGCACAGGCAGTAAATAATCTGATTTTGCTGCCATGCGTTCTTTTTTTGTTCAATAGAAAAGAGGGATAGGTTATGAAATTACGAACAAGGATCATAGTAGGATTTCTGATGATCATTCTGGTTCCTCTTCTTTTGTCTGCAGCTACACTTCATGGATTTAGAGAATCTCAGAACCGTAATATGGAAAAGAACAGAGCAGCTCAGGAAGCCGCTTCTGATTATGATTACGGAATTACTATTGCTGATTCTGAATCTGATGATGATGGGATCCAGATTATGACAAAGGATCTTTTTGTTTCTGCTTTGGTGATCCTTGTATTTACAGGTCTGTCTGTAGGTTTATGGATATACAGGAGCGTTGCAACTCCTCTTGTGAAGCTTCGCAAAGCAACACAGAATATAAAAGAGGGCAATCTGGACTTTGTTCTGGATGTAGAGGGAACAGACGAATTTTCCGAGCTCTGCCGGGATTTTGAGGAAATGAGGCGAAGACTGAAAGAATCAGCAGAAGAAAAGATCATTCTTGATAAAGAAAATAAGGAACTGATCAGTAATATTTCCCATGATCTGAAAACGCCGATCACTGCGGTAAAAGGATATGTTGAGGGAATTATGGACGGAGTTGCGGATACTCCGGAAAAAATGGATCGTTATGTAAGGACGATCTATAATAAAACAAACGAAATGGATCATCTGATCAATGAGCTTACGTTTTATTCCAAGATCGATACCAACAGGATTCCGTATACTTTCAGTAAACTGAATGTGGAAGATTATTTTTCTGATTGTGCAGAAGAAATCGGGCTGGAACTGGAAACAAGAGGCATACAGCTTTATTATGCAAATTATGTAGACGGGAATGTTCAGGTGATCGCAGATGGAGAGCAGATCCGCCGTGTGATCCATAATATCATAGGCAATGCCATTAAGTATATGGATAAACAGAAAGGTGTGATCCAGATCCGGGTTAAGGATGTAGGGGATTTTGTACAGGTGGAGATCGAGGATAATGGAAAAGGAATTGCTTCCAAGGATCTGGCTTTTATTTTTGACCGTTTTTACCGGACTGATGTGTCCAGAAATTCCTCTAAGGGAGGAAGCGGAATCGGCCTTTCTATCGTACGCAAGATCATGGAGGATCACGGCGGCAAAGTGTGGGCCACCAGCAGGGAAGGAATCGGAACCATTATGTATTTTGTTTTGAGAAAATATCAGGAGGTACCAATGAAATGAGCAAGATACTGATCATTGAAGATGAAGAAGCGATTGCGGATCTTGAGAAAGATTATCTGGAGCTTTCCGGATTTGAAGTGGAAATCGCAAACAGAGGAGATACAGGACTGGAAAAGGCCATGAAGGAAGAATACGATCTGATCATCCTGGATCTGATGCTTCCGGAAGTGGATGGATTTGATATCTGTAAGCAGGTTCGGCAGGAAAAAAATACGCCTATTATTATGGTTTCGGCCAAAAAAGATGATATTGATAAAATTCGGGGACTTGGACTGGGCGCAGACGATTATATGACGAAACCGTTCAGTCCAAGTGAACTGGTTGCTCGTGTAAAAGCGCATATGGAGAGATATAACCGTTTGGTAGGATCCAGTGCTGTAAAGAATGATATTATAGAAATTCGAGGCATCAAGATTGATAAGACGGCAAGACGTGTGTGGGTAAATGGTGAAGAAACAACCTTTACTACTAAGGAATTTGATCTGCTTACATTTCTGGCTGAAAATCCAAATCGTGTATTTACCAAAGATGAGCTGTTCCGGGAGATATGGGCAATGGAATCTGTGGGAGATATTGCGACAGTAACTGTTCATATCAAAAAAATAAGAGAAAAGATTGAGTTCAATACAGCCAAACCTCAGTATATTGAGACTATATGGGGAGTGGGGTATCGGTTTAAGGTGTGAGGATTCTGGATCGGAGAGATTATCTCCGGTCCATTTTTCGTTATATTCATCTGACTCTTATTACAAAAGAAGATAATTTGATTTGTATTGTTTTGGCGCGTTTCCACTTATTTACCAAATAAAAACAGGATAA
>NZ_CABVDF010000264.1:0-3413 GCF_902497045.1 uncultured Blautia sp.
CTTCTGTGCGGCTATTTTCTTTTCCGAAGCAGTTTTCTTTCCTGCCGGCTTTTCAGCTTTCTTTTTTGCTGCAGTTTTTCTTACCGGCTTTTTTTCTGCTTTCTCCGAAAGAGTACAGGACAGGATCACTGCTCCGAGAGCCGGAATCCTCAGTCTCAGAGAATTTTCTCTTTCGTCGCATGGTTCTGCCTTACAGGTTTTTGCCCTTGGGTTCACAGTTCCCTGACCGCCGTATTCTTTCCGGTCGCTGTTAAATATTTCCTTGTATTTTCCATAGAAAGGAACACCGATCTGATAGTTTTCATAGGGAACTGCCGCAAAGTTCACAACTGCCAGAAGAGTTTCCTCCGGTTTATCCGTCTTTCTCATAAAGGTAAGGATATTTTCTTCATATTTCATCAGCTGAACCCATTCAAAGCCTTCCACCTCATCATCCTTCTGCCAGAGTGCCGGATGACTGGTGTATACTTCGTTAAGGTCATGTATAAACCTTTCCAGTTCCTGAGGGATATCTTTTCCCGGAGCATTCATCTTCAGTCCCGGATGCAGCGTCTGATAGGTATAGGCAGCCCTTATCTGGGACAGTTTCTGACTTTCATCGCCTGGAAGCTTATCCATAAATTCTTTCAGTTCTCCTGCATTTCTGGTTCCAAGTGTCAGTACATAATGCTCGCAGTAAGCATAAAGCATGGAAACTGTAAGCTGATCATGATCATACTGTCTCTCTATTGGATCAAGAGAAAGATAATGAAGAAAATCTGAACTCCAATTGTTGTTCCATTTATAATCAAACCCTATATGATCATTTTCCACACTGTCTGTAAGCTCCGGCCAGAGACCGTCCTCCTGAGCGATCATAATAATTCCCGGATGCTTTTTCTTTATAATAGAATTTAAATGTTTTAAAAATTCCACTGCTGCAAGATTCTCACTGGATCCGTAAATATTAGGTTTCCACAGACTTCCTTCTCTGCCATAATCCAGATAAAGCATAGCGTCTACATCATCCAGCCGGAAACCATCCACATGATACACCTCTGTCCAGAAAAACACATTTGCAAGAAGAAAATCTGCAACCATTGGACTTTCATAATTATAAAGCAGGGTTCCCCACATAGGATGGACTGCCATTTCCGGATCCTGTACCTCATAAAGCGGTGTTCCGTCAAAGCACTCCAGGCCTTCTGCATATCTTGGAAAATGAGCCGGTGTCCAGTCCAGGATCACACCAATCTCTGCTTTATGCAGCTCGTTCACAAGCCTTGCAAACTCCTCCGGAAGTCCAAATCTTCGATCCGGTGCATAATAGGAAAATGTGGAATACGGACCTGCCTCCTCATCCAGATATCCCATTACCGGGTGAAGTTCTACATGGGTATATCCTAGTTTCTTTACAAAAGCTGTGAGTTCTTCCCCATTTTTCCATTTATCAAGACTTGTTTCATAAATCGATACCGGCTGCTTTCTGTCCGCATACTTTTCTCTCTCTTTGATCCAGGATGCATCCTCCCAGGTCATATTGCCTGCCGCTTTTGCAACTACAGAAGCGGTAGCAGGAGGAAGTTCTGTACATGTTCCATAGGGATCTGTTTTCAGAACTTTCTGTCCGCCCTTTATATTGATCTCATATTTATAAAGGTCTCCAGCTTTTACTTCCGGAATAAACAGTTCAAATATACCGGACATAGGCATTCTGTGCATCAGATGCCCTCTTCCGTCCCAGTTATTGAAATCTCCCACAACACTGACACTGACCGCATTAGGCGCCCATACCGCAAAACAGGTTCCTTCTGTTGTGCCAATCGTCATTTGATGAGCACCAAGCTTTTCATAAGCATGATAATACACACCTGCACAGAAAGCCTTTTCTTCATCCTCTGTGATCTGTCCGGAAAATGCATACGGATCTGCAGACACTTCCGTACTGCCTTGTCTGGTTACACGATATTTATAAGCCGGTATTTTTCTGCCCGGAATCAAAACAGCAAAATAGCCTGCCTCATCTTCCATTTCCATGGGATAGGCTTTTCTTCCTGATACTACTTCCACGGATTCTGCTCCAGGAAAAAATCCCTGTATCAGCACTCCTTCTGTTGTAAGCCTGGGTCCCATCACGTCTTTAGGTGATGCTTCCTCTCCATACACAATAGCCTCGATCCTTGGCCAGTCCATATAGTCGTAAACACTTCTGCTCATATTCTCCTGCCTCCTGACTCAGACTTTTTCTTCCTTTAGAGTCTGTGATAAATTCAGTTTATCATTTTTTTGGAAAAAAATAAAGATTTGGCCTGAATTTGTTTGACAAAATCTTTCTGCTGGTCTAAATTGATACTAACAGGAACTTAAGGAGGTCTATTATGAAAAACAAAATATTTGATGTTACAGCTCTTGGCGAGCTGCTGATTGATTTTACGGAAAATGGAGAGAGTTCTCAGGGAAATCCTATGATGGAAGCCAATCCAGGCGGTGCACCCTGCAATGTTCTTGCCATGCTGGAAAAACTGGGCAAAAAAACTGCGTTTATCGGCAAAGTAGGCGCTGATATGTTTGGAGACCAGCTGAAAAAAGCTGTGGAAGAGGTAGGGATCGATACAAGAAATCTGATCATGGATAAAAAGCATCATACAACACTTGCATTCGTACATACCTATCCGGACGGCGACAGGGATTTCTCTTTTTACCGTGATCCGGGTGCTGATATGATGCTCACTAAAGAAGAAGTACAGAAAGAGCTGATCCAGTCTTCCCGCATTTTCCACTTCGGTACCCTTTCCTCCACCCACGAGGGCGTCCGAGAAGCCACTCGTCATGCCATTGAACTGGCAAAAGAAGCTGGATGTATCATCACCTTCGACCCGAATCTCCGTCCTCCTCTCTGGAACTCACTGGAGGATGCACGCAGAGAAATTGAATACGGAATGACTAAATGTGATGTTCTCAAAATCTCCGATAATGAGGTAGAATTCCTTTTTGATACCACAGATTATGACAAAGGTGCCGCTCTGATCCGTGAAAAATACAATATTCCTCTTGTACTGATCACTATGGGCAAGGACGGAAGCCGTGCTTATTACAAAGACATGCGTGTAGAAGTAGCTCCTTTCCTTCAGGAAAATACCATTGAAACTACCGGAGCCGGAGATACGTTCTGCGCAAGCAGCTTGAACTATGTTCTGGAACACGGACTGGAAGATCTTACTGAGGAAAACCTGAAAGAACTGCTGACCTTTGCCAATGCAGCTGCTTCTCTGATCACCACCAGAAAAGGCGCTCTCCGTGTTATGCCTTCCAAAGAAGAGGTTCTGAATTTTATCGCTTCCAGAAAATAATATTTCTGCAAATTTATTTTTCCAAAAAAGGGGCTATCGGGAAATAGATAGTTCTAAATAAGGGCAGATGTGACTCGTGCGAGT
>NZ_CABVDF010000265.1:0-3352 GCF_902497045.1 uncultured Blautia sp.
TGCCGCTTTTGGATAAGCGATACAGATTATCTTTTTCTTATCTTATAACTTAATATTTCAGACTCTGTGGGTCATTTTTCAAATATACATACTTGATATAATGAAGAAGCTTCTTTTCTCCATGATCATTGAGGATCCGAAGAAGAGCCTCCAGTTCCTTTTTTGTCTGCGGATGAATAAACCAGAGCTCATCCTTACTTTTCAAAAAATATTCCAGCGGCTGACTTTGTGTATATGCGTCACCAAGATAGTTTCTGGATGCACTGATCCGGTCCATAACCATTTCCGCCACATATTTCCTGGGCATCTGCGCTCCCATGATCACATGATCTTTATCCAGAGAATAATCTACCCAATGTTCAAAATGATGTTTATTCCGTCCTTTGTGATGAAGCCAGGAAGTAGAAACTCCAATATCTTCCCTTTCCGCATTATTAGGACTTCTTGTTCCCTGATAATATCTGCATCCTACAAGAAATTCTGCAGGAGAATATTTAGACAGATCATGAAGAAGACCCTGTTTGTAAAGACCTATCCGAAAACAATATTTCATAACCAGAAGCTTATGTCTGGTTATGGTTTTAAAATGAAGCCAGGGATGCACCGGCTACGCCTCCTTTTTGCCAATCAGGACCACAATGCTGCGGGGACTGATTCCGATATTTTTTTCATATGTCTCTTCTCTTTCCTGGAAAAATCCCGTTTCTCCTTGATCTGAGGTATCTGCGATTTTCTTCCAATGCAAACCATCCGGAAGATTAGGAAGAGCAATGGTACGGTTTTCCCAGTGGAAATTATATCCCACATAAATAAAGTCATCTTCTGTACCATCTGCTTTTTCTGCATAAGCTCCGCAATACATAACTCCCATAAGGCGACAGGTGTTTTCCTGATTCAGATACCAGGCCCTTTCCCCATGGAAAGACATATCCGGAAAACCTTTTGCCAGATAATCCACTCCTTTTGGCTCATTTTTCATATGAAGCACCGGATGAGCTTTCCGAAAGGCTACAGCTTCTTTTACAAAATTAAAAATTCTTGAATTTTTTCGCAGCGCTTTCCAGTCTGTCCAGCCGGAAGGATTGTCCTGACACCATGCGTTATTATTGCCTTCCTGAGAATTGCCAAACTCGTCACCGCCATAGATCATCGGTGTGCCCTGACTTAACAGAAGCATCAGAAAAGCATTTCTGATCTGCTGCTCTCTCATTCTCTTTACCGCAAGCTTTCTGGTAGGTCCTTCGATTCCGCAGTTCCAGGAATAATTATAATCGCTGCCATCCTGATTCCCTTCACCATTTGATTCATTATGCCTGTAATTATAGGACACGGTATCATAGAGGGTAAATCCATCCTGACTTGCCATATAATTGATGTTTCCACCTAAAGCACGCACATGACGGACGTGATATTCTGCCGAAGGGATCATCCCTTCATCGCTTTTCAGATAACGGCGCATATCCTGCTGAAAACCGCCCTGGTATTCTGCTGCCATCCCGTCTGTTTCCATGTAATCCGGCACTGACTGAAAAAGCTTCTTTGTTCCATAGAGAATGTGATCTTTTGCCAGAAGTTCTACCGGAACACCGTCTCCGATAAAATGGAATCCATCCACATGATAATATGTTTTCCAGAACCAGGATGTCTGAAGAGCCATAAGAGGATTCGTCCCTTTTGGAAAATAAAATTCCATGATACACTGGATACCTGCTTTGTGCATGGCTTTTATCATATCGCGAAATTCTTTTTCCGGTTCTTTTGTAGCGCAGTAGGATCTTTTGGGTGCAAAATACCAGCCGTCCTGATATCCCCAGTAATTAACTTTTCCTTCACTGCGCTTCTCCGTGATCAGCCCGTCTCCCCGAACCTCGGAAGCCATTTCCTGAAATTCATAAGCAGGCATCAGTTCCACTGCATTAATTCCAAGCTCCAGCCAGTATGGAATCATTTCCTTTAATCCTGCAAAGGTTCCACGCATCTTCTGAGACAGTTTCTGCTGTTTTGTATATCCCCTTACATGGAGCTTATACAATATCATTTCATGATAAGGAATTTCCGGAGCTTTGTCTCCCTCCCAGTCGTATTCTGTCTCCGGCAGAAACGTACAGCGTACACTGTTTTCGTCTTCGCTTCTGGAGGGCACACCAAAATGCTCTCTTCCGCAAATTCCATGGGCATAAGGATCCTGACAGATTTTCCCATTTATTCGAAAATTATATTCATATTTTTCTGTATCCAGTCCTGACACAAGAAGAGTACACACTTTTCCCGTTCGACTCTCTTCCGTAAAAGGGATTTCTTTTCTCGGGTGTAAGGAACCTTTACGGTAAAGTACCAGAGAAGCATCTGCTCCACAGGGAATTTCAGCAGCAAAATTCAGCCCTTCTGCATTTTTGTTGGCACCAAGCATCACCGGATTCCCATTTCGGATAAATAACCCGCTCTGTTTTTCCATGATCAGTTCTCCTTTTTGTAGTTTCGTTCTGAATCAATCTTTCCGCTCATGTATGTTCAGAGCTTCAGATCCAGTTCCACAGGACAATGATCTGAGCCAAATATTTCTGTATGGATTTTGGCATCCTCAAGCCTGTCCTTTAAAGATGGAGACGTGATAAAATAATCAATCCTCCATCCGGCATTTTTTTCTCTTGCTTTAAATCGATAAGACCACCAGGAATAAATTCCCTCCTGGTCCGGATAGAAATAACGGAACGTATCTATAAAACCACTTTCCAGAATTTTTGTAAAGCAGGCTCTCTCTTCATCCGTAAACCCTGCATTTTTTCGATTGGTCTTAGGATTTTTCAGATCGATCTCACGGTGTGCCACATTCAGGTCTCCGCAGCAGATCACAGGTCTTTTCTCCTGAAGCTTCAGAAGATACGCAAGAAAATCTCTCTCCCATTCCATTCGATATTCCAGACGTCTCAGTTCACTCTGGGAATTAGGTGTATAAACGGTTACAAGATAAAATTCCTCGAATTCCAGAGTGATCACACGGCCTTCTTTATCGTGCTCCTGGATCCCGATTCCGTAAGAAACAGAAAGAGGCTCCTGTTTTGAAAAAACAGCAGTACCGGAATATCCCTTACGGTTGGCATAATTCCAATACTGATGATATCCCGGAAGTTCCAGTTTCACCTGATTTTCCTGACATTTTGTTTCCTGAAGACAAAAGATATCTGCATCCAGTTTATGAAAACTCTCTTCAAAGCCTTTCGTGATACAGGCTCTGATCCCATTTACATTCCATGAAATTAGTTTCAATTTTTTCCTCCTGATGAGTTTTTTTATCTTACTGTATTTACAGTATATCATATTTAACCTATGATTAAAAACATGTTTTGTAATT
>NZ_CABVDF010000266.1:0-3334 GCF_902497045.1 uncultured Blautia sp.
TTTCTATCTTATTCATTATTGATTAAGATAGAATGGCATGTAATTTTTTTAATACAAGGATGAACTGTTATGAGCAAAAAACATCAGATAGACCTCACCAATGGTCCCATTTTAAAAACACTGGCAGAATTGGCACTGCCCATCATGGCATCTGCCTTTTTAGGAACTGCTTACAACATTACGGACATGGCCTGGATTGGAATACTGGGTTCCAAAGCTGTAGCCGGAGTCGGTATGGGAGGAATGTATGTCTGGCTGTCACAGGGTCTCTGCTCTCTTGCCCGTATGGGCGGACAGGTTAATGTGGCACAAAGCTGCGGCCGCAATGATGCAAAAACTGCTGCGGACTATGCTTCCGCCTCTATACAGCTTACCTGCATTTTTGCATTTATTTTTTCTGCTGTATGCCTTCTTTTTACCGAGCCTCTTCTGGATTTCTTTCATCTGGAGGATGCTCAAACTTATTCCCATGCAGTAAAATACATGAAGATCACCTGTGGACTTATCATTTTTTCCTATATGAATTACACTTTAACAGGTCTTTATACTGCACAGGGAGATTCCAAAACTCCGTTTATTGCAAACCTGATAGGACTGGTTATGAATATGATCCTGGATCCTCTCCTGATCCTCGGCACAGGCTTTTTTCCGCGTCTGGAAGTTATGGGAGCAGCCATTGCGACTGTTTCCGCCCAGCTGGTCGTTATGCTGGTAATGATAGCCGGGATCTTTTTAGGCAGAAATAAGGAAAATGTACTAAGGGAAATACATCTATTTTCCATCAGCCACAAAAAAATCTACCATTCCATTTGCAGGATTGGCGTGCCTACCGCTCTTCAGGGGACTCTATACTGTATGATCTCCATGTTCCTGACGCGTATGGTTTCTGCCTTCGGACCAGGAGCTGTCGCTACTCAAAGGGTAGGAGGGCAGATCGAATCCATTTCCTGGAATACAGCAGACGGATTTGCTGCGGCCCTGAATTCCTTTACTGCACAAAATTACGGAGCCGGAAAAAATGACCGCATCCGTCAGGGATATCGGGTTTCTCTTCGTATCATGGTTACATGGGGTCTGATCGTTACTGCTGCATTTGTTCTGTTTCCAGGACAGATCTCTTCCCTTTTCTTCCACGAACCGGAAGTTCTGGAAATTGCCGTGGGATATATGATCATTATCGGAATAGGAGAGGCTTTCATGTGTGTAGAAATGCTGACCATAGGCGCTCTTTCCGGTCTTGGACAGACTAAGATCTGCAGTATTATCAGTATTCTCCTTACCGGAGCACGGATTCCCCTTGCTCTGATGCTCACAAAAACACCTCTTGGACTGACGGGTATCTGGTGGGCACTGACTTTAAGTTCCATTGCCAAAGGGATTGTTTTCTATTTTACTTTTCATCGAATCAGCAGAAAACTGGATTAATAACATATCCGTCAAAAAAGGATATCCTCCGACAGATCAGACTCTGTCAAACGGATATCCTTTTTACTTTAACCTTTATTTATCATACGCCTTCTATATACAGCAGTATTATGCTGCAGCATCGGCTGCGGATTCAGTCTCTGTAATCTCTTCTTCCTGAGGCGGGTTCAATGCATTGTCCACTGCCTGCTGGATCATCTGATCAAAGGCTCCTACAAGTTCTGCAGGAGCACCGGCTGCAGATGCATTATCAAGGATTGCCGTCCAGTCCATTCCCTGAATATAAGAAGTCTCAGCTCCCTCTTCCGTAATATCAAGAGACGCGTCAAGAACTGCCTGTTCCGGTGCGGATACACTGGCATCTGCGTAGCCTCCATTTACAGATAAAGTAACAAGAGCTGCTCCGGAATTTGTTACAGTGAAATCCACCTGATTGGTCTTTGCCTCTGCATCTGATGCAACATTTATATCAAGTCCAAAAGCTGCCAGAGGATTAGGCGCTTCTTCTGTTCCGGCATCAAGGACAGAAACACCGATCTTTCCATTGTAGTATCCCGGAACCTTCGGGTGTGTTTCCAGATTCTCTGCTTTTATCCCAAGCATCTTCACGCTATTTACTGCGAAGACATATTCACCATTCAGAAGTCCCTCTGACGACTGTCCTGTTCCGGTAAAGGTCATGGTCTCTTCTCCTGCTCCAAATTCAATAAATAAAGCAGATTTTTCATCTGAGGATGGATTTTTCCAGGTAAATACAGGAATGCTTCCGGTTTCATCTTCTGCGCTTATTTCTCTTCCAATGATCTTTCCATCTGCATTCACCCATGCCTTTGAGGTAACAACAGCTGCATCAGAACCTTCTCCGGTAAGGTCTGCAAGAAGAACATCTGCATTTGTCTGAAGCTGTGCATTCAGATCTTCCCCACTTGTTTCTGACCATTTATCAAGAAGTCCTTTTAATTCCTGATCTTCTTTTGCTGTTGTCAGGATATTTTTCATCATAGAAAGAACGCCTGCTTCTGTTATCTGAGATTCATATACGGTACAGTCTTCGCTGATACCTTCTACCGAAATCGTTTCCTCAGAAGAAGTTCCTTCTGCAGTACTGTCTATAATAATATTTCCATAGCGGTCCAAAAGAGCAGAAACTGTTGCCGTATCAGGAAGGAATGAAGTAAGATCAGAGAGAACCTTAAAATTATTTTTCATAGAAGCTTTGTATGCTTCCATATATTCCATATACGCCTGCATTTCCTCTTCACTTTCAAATGTCTGTGCCAGCTCTTCCTCTGATATCTCCAGAGAATCCAGAAGCGGCATCTTCATCCATGTTTCCGACAGCTCCGGAATCTGTAAGTATTCCACCAGTTCATTCAGATCCATATACATATTCATATTACAAAGCGGAGAATCATTAAGAAGGATTGCTCCATTAACAATTTCTTTTCCTTCTGTTACAGCAGCTGTCATGTCCATAGTCAGAATATTCAGCCAGGAAAAATCCATTCCTCCTGAAGCTGCACTTAAAAGGGTTTTGCCTCCATCTTCCAGCTTCAGCGTCATAACAGCCTTAGTTCCTGCCATAGCCTTTTCCTGGTCTTCCATCACAACGTCCCAATATGAAGAAAAGCCTTTAATAAACTGGGAAAGGGCGGCCTTTTCTGCCTCCTGGTAAGAAGCTGCCAAAACTGTACCGGAACTCGAAAAAAGCAACGCAGAAACCGCTGCGGCTGCGGTGATTTTTCTAAATAATGTTCTAGTTCGCTTCATAGAAATCCTCCTCTCAAAATATGGATCTCAAATGGATCTCATCTAATAAATATGTGCATATTTTATCATACTTCATATTATCATTCAACATTTTTCTACATTTCGCCCGAAGATTTCAAAAATATTCGTCCTGTTTTGT
>NZ_CABVDF010000267.1:0-3310 GCF_902497045.1 uncultured Blautia sp.
CATAAAAGATATATTTTCTCTTTGATTTTATAAAAAAATGTGTTATACTGGGAACACTTAGTTTAATATTACACAAAAACGAGGGGGAATGATTATGGCACAGCTATGGGGAGGACGTTTCACAAAAGAGACGGACAAACTGGTTTATAATTTTAATGCGTCTATTTCCTTTGATCAGAAATTTTATGAGCAGGACATCCGAGGCAGCAAAGCCCATGTAAAAATGCTGGCAAAGCAGGGAATCCTTACAGAAACAGAAAGAGACCAGATTCTGGAGGGGCTGGAGGGAATCCTTGAAGACGTAAAATCCGGGAAGCTTGAGATCACTTCCGAGTATGAGGATATTCACAGCTTTGTGGAAGCAAATCTGATCGACCGTATCGGGGATCCGGGCAAAAAACTTCATACAGGAAGAAGCCGTAACGATCAGGTGGCTCTGGATATGAAGCTTTATATAAGAGACGAGATCGATGCCATTGATCAGGAGTTGAAGGAACTTCTTATAGCTCTTCAGAAGATTATGGAGGAAAATATCCATACCTACATGCCTGGATTTACTCATCTTCAGAAGGCGCAGCCGGTTACCCTGGCTCATCATGTGGGCGCTTATTTTGAGATGTTCCGCAGAGACAGAAGCCGCATGGCAGATATCCGAAAAAGAATGAACACCTGTCCTCTGGGAGCAGGCGCTTTGGCAGGAACCACCTATCCTCTTGACAGGGACTATACAGCAGAGCTTCTGGGCTTTGACGAGCCTACCAGAAACAGTATGGATTCTGTATCAGACAGAGATTATGTAATTGAGCTTCTTTCTGCCCTGTCTACGGTGATGATGCATCTCAGCCGTTTTTCCGAGGAGATTATTCTGTGGAATTCCAATGAGTATCGTTTTGTAGAGATCGATGATGCTTACAGTACAGGAAGCAGTATCATGCCCCAGAAGAAGAACCCTGACATTGCGGAGCTTCTTCGTGGAAAGACCGGGCGTGTGTACGGGGCTCTGATGTCTATTCTTACAACCATGAAAGGAATTCCGCTAGCATACAACAAAGATATGCAGGAGGACAAGGAACTGACCTTTGATGCTATTGACACGGTAAAAGGCTGCCTGGCATTGTTTACCGGCATGGTATCTACCATGGAGTTCCGTAAGGATGTTATGGAAGCAAGCGCAAAGAACGGCTTTACCAATGCAACAGACGCAGCAGATTATCTGGTAAATCACGGTGTTCCTTTCCGTGATGCCCATGGCATTGTGGGACGTCTGGTACTGACCTGTATTGACAGAGGGATTTCCCTGGATGAACTGCCCCTGGAAACTTACAAAGAGATCAGTCCTGTTTTTCAGGAAGACATTTATGAGGCCATCAGCATGAAGACCTGTGTGGAAAAACGCTGTACTTATGGAGCGCCGGGAGCAGAGGTTATGGAAAAAGTTATCTCAGCCAACAGGGAATATCTTGAGAATAATTGAAAAAGAAAATAAAAAAATACTTGCATTTTTCCATAAAGTGGTATAGTATGTACAAGAAAGACAAATGTATGCAATACAAAGACATAAAGTGAGGAGAGATTTATTATGAGCGAGAAACTGAGAGTCGGTATTTTAGGAGCTACCGGAATGGTAGGACAGAGATTTATTTCTCTTCTGGAAAATCATCCATGGTTTGAGGTAGTGACACTTGCAGCAAGTGCCAGAAGCGCAGGAAAAACTTACGAAGAGGCAGTAGGCGCAAGATGGAAAATGGATACTCCGATGCCGGAAGCAGTGAAAAAAATTGTGGTAATGAATGTAAATGAGGTAGAGAAGGTTGCGGCAACCGTTGACTTTGTATTCTCTGCTGTAGATATGTCTAAGGACGAGATCAAGGCCATTGAAGAAGAGTACGCAAAAACCGAAACGCCGGTTGTTTCCAATAACAGCGCACACCGCTGGACACCGGATGTTCCGATGGTAGTTCCGGAAATCAACCCGGAGCATTTTGACGTGATTGAATTCCAGAAGAAACGTCTGGGAACAACCAGAGGCTTCATCGCAGTAAAACCGAACTGCTCTATCCAGAGCTATGCTCCGGTGCTGACAGCATGGAAGGAATTTGAGCCGTATGAAGTAGTGGCTACTACATATCAGGCAATTTCCGGAGCCGGCAAGACCTTTAAAGAGTGGCCGGAAATGGAGCACAATATCATTCCATACATCGGCGGAGAGGAAGAGAAGAGTGAGAAAGAGCCTCTGAGACTGTGGGGCAAGATCGAGGATGGTGTGATCGTTCCTGCACAGGAACCTGTAATCACCTGTCAGTGTATCCGTGTACCGGTACTGAATGGTCATACAGCAGCTGTTTTCGTAAAATTCCGTAAAAAACCAACCAAAGAGCAGCTGATCGAAGCGCTTAAAAACTTCAGAGGTGTTCCGCAGGAGCTTGAGCTTCCAAGTGCACCGAAGCAGTTTATCCAGTATCTGGAAGAGGACAACCGTCCGCAGGTAACCGAGGATGTAAACTACGAACACGGCATGGGAGTTTCTATTGGACGTCTTCGTGAGGATACTGTATACGATTATAAATTTGTGGGCCTGTCCCACAATACTGTAAGAGGCGCTGCCGGCGGAGCTGTTCTCTGCGCAGAGACTCTGAAAGCAAAAGGATTCATCACAAAGAAATAAAATATTGACAAATTATATAAAAAAGCAGACTGGCGGCTCTGGTTTACAGAGAAGGCAGCTTGCTTTTTTTGTATGCATCTGATCAGGCGGTAAGGAGTTCTACACAAATTTTGTTTATGTTGTAAATATAAGAGGATATGTCTTGGAAGTTTGTTAGTTGTGATGTTTTTTATTATACTGTAACTGGGACTTTTAGAAAATGCAAAAAACAGGAGATAGCAAAGGAGATTATGAAAGCAATTATTTGTGACGACGAAAAGAGTACATGTTCAGAGTTGGAGACGTTACTTTTAAAATATGCAGAAGAGAAAAAGATTAGACTGACTGTAGAAGTTTGTTATTCAGGTGAGGAACTCTTGAAAGATATGGAAAAAGAAGACATAGATATTTTATTTTTGGATATAGAATTGCCAGGTGAAAATGGAGTTTCAGTGGGAGAATATATAAGAAATGTTATGGAAAATGAAAATTTGTTTTTGATTTATATATCCTCAAAAGAATCATATGCGTTACAGCTTTTTCACAATCGGCCATTTGATTTTTTGGTAAAACCAATAAAACAAGAAAATATTTTTCAGGTATTAGATCAAATATATCGGATAGCGGGCAAATCAAATTTTATTTTTGAATTTCAAAATCAAAAAA
>NZ_CABVDF010000268.1:0-3307 GCF_902497045.1 uncultured Blautia sp.
AAGCTTTAATATCTCCTTCTTTAACTTCCTGTTCTGTAACATCCTGTTTGTCCTTATTAAGAACTCTTATGCTTAAGTCATTTGAGGTTTCTGTTACTTCTCCCAATGAATCAACCAAATCAACTTCCGGGGTCAGTTTATCTGTAATAGTTACATTTGTTGCGGTATATTTTGTAATAGAACCAGATATGTTTGCGAAAACACTATCCAAACTTTCGCCTGCCCCTACATTAATCGCCAGTCTGCTGCCTTCAGAAGCATCACAATTCGCTGCGTTTACAACGTCTGTTAAAAGCTGTATTCCGGTTGTGTTTCGAACCCATTTATCACCCCCCCATTTTTCTTTTTCATAAATTGACAGCGTATTTTTTAATCCCATACCTACAGCATAGAATCTATTACAATGAATTGTACTGGCTCCTTTTATTGCACCTTCATAATCCTCTACATATGTTTTGTTTCCCCCACCTTGAGTATTCGTTCCATGATATGTAGGCTCTCCATCTGTCAAAAATATTACAATTTTTGTCGAATTATTACGGGCTGTCCCAAGTGCCTTACCTGCTTGTGTTAATCCAGCCTCATAATTTGTTCCTCCGTCACAGTCATAATCACTATAATTTTGAATGATACTATTAATGCCAGATGCAGTAACCCAGTAATCTGTTACCACACTTGCCTTACTTGAAAATGTAACCAACTTCCACATTGAATCCACGGTCTTATTGGCATTTAATTTAGTTGTTAAAGTTTTAACCGCCGATTTAGCATCTTCAATATTTTTCCCATCCATGCTTCCAGAAAGATCCAACACAAAAACAATATCTACTGCTGCCGGATTAGTTTCTGTTCCTACAGCACCTACAACATCTAATGTTAAATCATATGTTCCATCATTATTATACGTCACATACTTACTATGCCCTAGGTTGCCTGTAGCACTGGATCCACCGCCGGTAGTTCCACCACCGGATGAAGAATCTTTTTTATAAATAAAGTAAATATCACCTTTTGTCTCAGTCCAATTATTTAACCACTCCGTATATTGTCTACTGTCACTTTTTTTATACTTTATGTAGTAAGTATAGTAGTTGTAGTTGTAGTACTTTTCTGTTTGTAACTGTGTTATGGCAGATCCATTTATATTATCTACTTTGATGACATTTGTTTTTTCATACTGAGAATCAACTGCATCTCGCCAATATTCCGACAAGTTAATCGTCACACTAGAATCAGAAATCTCCACCTCTTTAGATTCATTTATTACATCAATTTCATTCCCATTTTCATCTACATAGTGAACTGTAATTTCAAATGGATTGAACCTGTCAGAATATGTCCACGTAATCGTAAACACAGAGAAGCTCTCAGTAGTCATCTCTACTGTCTGAATCTCATTTGCTTCTGTGGTATTCAGCGTCTCAACCTGGTTTTCTGACGTCATATCCACAACCTGCTGAACTTCTCCGGCTGCATTTTCTTCCAGGTGGAGTACAGATACTTCTGTATTCTCTGCGCCGGTCTCCTGTACGGATTCCGGGATGGCTGCCGGTTTGTAGTTCATGGAAACCTTAACTTCGCCGTTTGGCTCCACCTTGTTTCCTTCAGCATCAAGGAAAGAAATATCATATGCCAGGAATCCGGCAACTTCTTTTTCCTCTTCTGCAACCTTCTGTTCTACATGCTGTGCAACCTCTTCATACTGTTCCTGAGTTTCTGCATTCTCAGCAGTGATCGGTTTCACGTTTAAGGATGCCCCGTCAGGAATGATTCCTTCTTCTGCAGCGCTTACAGATACGGTGATCTTGTCATCTTCATAAGTAAGCTCATTAACCATTCCCGGTTCTTCTGTCAGATCTACATCATCTGAAACCTCAGGAGCTTCATCCACGATCCTTGCAAAATCACTTCTCACATAGAGCTCTGCCGTTTCGCCGGTCTCAGGATATGTGTACTGGATCTTGTACCACAGCGTTTCTTCCATCTGCATATTTTCCAGAAGCGGGAAGCGTTCTCCTGTATGGGCAACAGCTGCCACATTGTCTGCTTCTGCATTCGGTTCAATACGAAGATTTACCTCATCTGAGATAATCTCGATCTCTGATGCTGTTTCCGGAGCAGGTTCCTCTGTTTCCGGTTCTTCCGGGATTGGAGTGATTTCTTCCGGAACCGGTGTCGGCTCTGCCGGAATCTCTTCTTCCGGTTTTGCTTCTTCTGTATAGCATCCGTAGATGGTGGATTTTCTTCCTTCAAAGATAACCTTGTCTGTCGTTCCATCCTCTCTGAATGTAATTTCAGAAAGATCATAGTCTTCAATGTTCTCTGTACTCTGTCCTGCTAACTGAAGGCTCTCCAGCACTTCTGATCTCTGAGGAATCTCTTTCAGTTCATCTTTGTCCCCTTCCACAGAAGGATCTGCCGGATCAAAGTAAAATACATTTGCTTTCTTAGTATCTGTAACCGTCAGTCCGCTGCCATCGATTGTGATTTCAACAGGCTTCAGAGATTCTGCTTTTTCTCCGTTCACTTTGAACTGCACATTAAAGAAAACATATGAGCCAAGCAGCATCCCTTCCGGAATATTTTCATTCATCATGGATTTCAGATATTTTTCTGAATCTGCATCCAGATAGAAAACTTCCATTGTAATGGAAGAAGTCTCTGCTGCAAAGGCACCTGCCGGAAGCTTCGCGGTAACTCTCTGTACCACATTGCCGGCCTCATCCACAAATTCCTGTTTCAGTTCCGTCTCTTCTGAAAGAATCTGTGCATCAGCCACTGAATCTGACATTCCGTCTCCAAAATCAGCGAAATTTTCCTCTTCTGCAGGAATCTCATCTGCAGGTGTTTCCGGTACAGCTTCTTCTGAAGGAATTTCTTCCGGTACCTCCGGAGCAGGTTCTGCAGGTGTTTCCGGATCCACAGGAGCTTCTGTTTCCACATCAGCTGTTACATCTCCATCCGAAAACGAAATTTCCGGCGAAGCTTCTGTTTCTGTAAATGCCTCCCCTGCAGACTCTGTTTCTGTGACCACCATCGGCTCCGAACTGAATTCCTCAGAAGCTTCCGGGATATCTACAAAAATCTCTTCGCCTGCCAAAGCTGAGATACTGCTGCTCAATACCATTACCATGCAAAGTACAGCCGCCAGTATTCTTTTCTTTCTATTACTTTTCATGGTCTTCTCTCCTCCATTCATATCTTTATCGTTCATATTATCTCACCGGACAATCATTTCTTGACTTTATATCCCTAGTATAAAGTACATAAGTCACACACCGGTCACAAACGTATATATTTTATGAAT
>NZ_CABVDF010000269.1:0-3301 GCF_902497045.1 uncultured Blautia sp.
CAGATTAGAGATTATTTTTAGAAAGCTTTTTTAAAATATGCTATGATAGTATAAAAATGCAGTGGGGTTTCTGCTGGGAAAAAGAAAATAATACGAGGTATCCATATGAATATTTTAATGATCGAAGATGACAAAGAATTATGTGAAGCAATCTCTTTTCGACTGGAACAGGAGGGATTTTCCGTAACTGCCTGTCACGACGGAGAAGAAGGACTTTATTATATGCAGGAAGCTCCCTTTGATCTGGTGATCCTGGACCGTATGCTCCCCCATATGAATGGAATAGAAGTATTAAAGGAGGCCCGGTCCCGTCAGATCGGAACACCGGTACTGATGCTTACTGCTCTTGGCGAACTTAACGACCGGCTGACAGGACTGAACGGAGGCGCAGATGACTATATGGTCAAGCCCTTTGCTTTTGAGGAGCTTCTGGCAAGGATCCGGTGCCTGCTGCGGCGTCCGGCGGTTTATCAGGATTCCGTGAAATCTATTTCTCTGGGCGACGTTTCTTTTGTCCCGGAAACAAGAACTCTGTCCAGTCGGGAAAAAACATGTACCCTGTCCAGCCGGGAAGGAGAACTTATGGAGGTATTTCTTAGAAATCCCGGCCAGACTCTTCCCAGACAGCTGCTTCTCTCCCGGGTATGGGGACTGGAGGCAGATGTGGAAGAAGGTAATCTGGATAATTACATTCATTTCCTCCGGAGAAGACTGAAAACTGTAGAAAGCACGATGCAGATACGAACCGTCCGGGGAATTGGATATCAGCTTGAGGTCTTTCAGTAAATCGAGTAAAAAAGGAATCGCAGAACTTCTGTCCGCGATTCCTTTTTTATTTACTCTGCCAGATAAAGATTTACCTGCTGGATGGCTCCCTTAGCTGCCTCTTCAAGGCTGATTTCTCCATTCAGATATCTGGTTCCGTTTTCTGCAACAGCACTCAGGATAATCTCATTTCCCCTGGAAGGAGTGGTAAGCGTTTTTCCAAGCTCCTGAATTTCCTTTGTAGTCTTTTCATCCGCCCGGACGATTTCCATTTCCACATACTCACCGGTATTCGCATTGCCGCTTCCGGATGTACCCAGACGTCCCTGGTCGTCTCCTGCCGCCCAGTAATCTTCGCTGTCATAGACAGCTTCGTTTACTGGAAATCCGCTGCTGCTTCCGATTTCCTGCCCTTCCTTCGTAAACAGGAATTCCACCAGCTTTTCAGCAGCCTCCTTCTGTTCTGCTTTGGAGCTGATTCCCACTGTCTGAGCCGGAATAAAACAGTTCTGTGCCTGTCCGTTCCATAATCTGTGAGTGATATCTCCCAATTTCTGCTCCAGACTGTACATATTTGCAAGATCTTCCGGAGAAGCCAGTCTTCCTGCAGCCATCTTTACATAGCCTCCCAGAAGAGACATCACAGAGCCGCTGACATTACTTAAAATGGGCAGCTCACTGAGGCTGTAAACATAATCTCCTGCCATTTCTTTGATATAATCCATACTTTCTTTTCCTGCGGCATAGATCCGGCCTGCCTGCTCCAGATATTCTTTGACTGCCTCTTCATCCAGAGAGCCATCTTCCTTCTGCCATGCAGGAGCATTTACATCAGCAAAGGTCTTTAAAAATCCTTCCGGTCCAACTCCCATAAGAGAAAGAGGCATATTCATTTCTGTGTATTCCGCCTGATAGCTTTCCAGCATGTCAGCCATAGAAACAATGTCCCCGGCTTTTTCTACATCCTCTTTGTTTCCCTGTATCAGGGGAATACTGAATTTTAGCGGCATTACATACTGGCTGCCGTCTTCCTCCCTGTAGGACTCCCTGATATTATCCAGTATTCCATCCTCTTCTTCCGCCTTATCCAGAATACTGCTGATATCTGCAAGCATGCCCTTTTCTATATAAGTATCCTCCGGAATACCGTCCAGGATCATCACATCCGGTCCGTTCCCAGCCATAATTTCCGTATTCAGCGTTTTTAGGGCATCTGTAGTTGTCATTCCGTCTTCCCCTGTCATTCCTACTTCCAGATTCAGATAAATATCCGGATATTTCTTCTGGAAAACAGCTGCCACCTGACGAATATAAGAATTGTCCAAAAGAGAATATACAGTCAGCTCTGTATCAGGCTCTGCCGGTGTATCCGGGGAATAGGTATACTTTAAAATCCTTCCCATATGCCCCATATCTGCGGAGCTGTCCTGAACTGCCACATAAAAGTTTCCGTCCTGATCTCTCGCCATTGCTACAAAAGAAATATCAGGAGAAGAGAGACTGGTCAAATTTCCGTCAATCACCTCTTCCACTACGCTTCCCTTAAAGGAGTAACGGTAAACGCCGCCCTCCTCTGCATAAAAAAGACAGTCTTCCTCTTCACCCTTTGAAAATACAAGAGGATAGGAAGTTGTACTGGTAAGCTCAAGGTTGCCTTCGTCTTCTGAAATCTGCTCTGTCAGGGCCGCCGCATCCTCAAGAGGCTCCCCTGTTTCCATATCGTAATAATGGACTGTGGAATTGGTAACAGCCACCAGATACTTCCCTATGGGAGCAAAACAGGAAACAACGCTTCCTTCCTCGTATTTTTTCACAACGCTTCCGTCAAGAGGATTAATTTCTACAAGGGCAGTTGAAAAATCATTGATAATCAGGTTTCCCCGATCAGTAAAACGTGCTTCCGAAATATAAGCGCTTGCAAGGGTCTGAGAAAGATCCAGTTCCTTTACGCTTCCGTCCGGCGCCATGTAGTAATGCCTGTGCTCTTCGGATTCTCCTGAAGCAACATACGCAGATACAAAAATCCCTCCGTTTGCACCCAGCTTCGGATAAGAAAGACCATATTTCGACGTATCTACCTTCAAAACCTCTGAAAGGTTCACAGGGTCTTTCCAGGACGTTCCTCCGTCAGAGGAATCTAAATAGAAGACATCATCTCCTTTATAATAGCAGACTCTTAGGGTTCCATCCTCCAGAAGAGTCATATCAAGAATATCTCCGCAGTTATCCGGAAGAGCTACATCCTCCTCCAGATAACGGCCCATTGTTTTTTCTTCTTTTTGTGTATCCTTTGCGTCTGTTTTTTCTTTTTTTGTATTATCTGCATTTTCCTTATTTCCGCATCCGGCAAGTCCCGGAGTCAGGGCAAGAACCATGGCAGCTGTAAGTGCCGTCCCCCGTTTCCATATGTGCTGTCTGATCATAATTACATTTCCTCCATTTATCTTTGTTTTCTCACAGGATAACAGCCGATTCTCAAAAGAACCTCTAAAAAATAATCCAGCCAAATATAAATTTCCACTCTGATTTTTAGAGG
>NZ_CABVDF010000270.1:0-3258 GCF_902497045.1 uncultured Blautia sp.
GAAATGATATATAAAGCTGGTTTTTGAGGTATTTCTATTGACAAAAGATTTATAAAAGATTATGATATAATCACAATATGGAACGGCTTCCACACACATTCCTCAGGATATGATTTTCGGAGGAATTAAAAAATGAAAAATATGGAACGGCTTCCACGTTATTCTATAGCGCGCAGGAAAAACGAAAAGATACGCATCTGAATATTAAGGAGGAAGAGATAATGAAGAAAGCAATTAGCATGGCAATGGCAGCAGCAATGGTTCTTTCCACAGGCATTACTACAGTACCGGTAATGGCGGACGAAAAAACAGAACTGACAATCTGGAGCCCGGCAGATAAGCAGGCAATCGAAACCTGGTGGGAGGAGAAGATTGCAGAATGGAATGAGGCAAATCCGGATATCCAGGTAAAACGTGAAGCAATCGACCGTTCCGATTCTTATGCTTATGACAATAAGATTGCAACAGCACAGACATCCAATGACCTTCCGGATATCTTTTTTGTAGACGGACCGCAGGTATCTTATTATGCGGCAAATGGAATCACAGTTCCTCTTGACGATTATTTTACAGAGGAAGATAAAGCAGATTTCGTTGATTCTGCCATCACTCAGAACACATATGATGGAAAGCTGTATGCCATCGGCGCAACAGAATCTTCTGTAGCTTTCTATTACAATAAAGATTATCTGAAAGAATGCGGCGTGGACGTAGAAGATCTGGATTCCAGAACTGTGGAAAATCCGATCACCTGGTCTGAGTTTGCTGAGATCGCAGAGAAATGTACAACAGATGAGTATGTTGGAGCACATATCATCATGGACCACGGCGAGGGACTTCCTTATGCGCTTGAACCAATGTATCTTTCCGCAGGCAAGGACTACATCAGCGAAGACGGAAAAGAGGCTGACGGATATGTAAACAGCGAAGAAGCAGTAAAGACAACCTCTTTTCTGGCAGATATGATCGCCAAAGGATATGCAAATATCGAGCCGATCCAGGACGAGTTCCTCAACGGCGCATGTGCAACAATGATCGGCGGTTCCTGGGATGTATCTCTTCTGGAAGAAAGCGCTGAGTTTGACTGGGGAGTAACATATTATCCGGTAAACGACGATACAAAAGAAGCAGTGTCTCCATGCGGAGACTGGTCAGCAGCAGTGAGCAAGGACTGTGAGAACGTAGATGCAGCAGGCCAGTTCCTTTCCTGGCTGATGAACACAGACAATGTAGCAAGCTACGCAGCAGCTATTGCAAAACCGGCTACACGAGTTTCTGCTTATGATACAGAAGCAATGGCAGATTATAAAGAAGGACCGCGTGCCCTTTTCAAAGAGCAGCTTGAGAACACAGCAGTTCCTCGTCCGAGAACACCTTCCTATGCAACTTTCTCTTCTGCATATGCAGAAGCTATGACAAATATCTTCTCTGATGCATCCAGCAACGAGGAAGTAGATGAGGATTATATCCAGTCTGAGCTTGACACAGTAGCAGAAACCTTTACAGAGGATTATGAAACTTACTACGCAGAATAAAAGCTGAGAGATTACTATCTGAGAATCATTCACATCTGCTCCCGGCGGCATCCTTTCGAAAATACATCGAAGATCCACCGGGAGCAAGGTTTCTCCGTCAGTTTTTTATTACAGGGAAAAGGAGGAAGGAAAATGGCAAATACAAAGAAACTTTCAGGCCGGAAGCGTGATGAACGGATCACGGCATATGCGTTTGTTGCCCCGGCAGTGATTCTTCTGATCGCATTTCTGGTGGTTCCTATGATCTACACTGTGTATTTTTCCGGGTTCAAATATCAGATCATGAGACCGGATGCAATGAAATTTATTGGTCTGGAAAACTATCAGAAACTGTTCAGTGATAAGAACTTCTGGGTCGCACTGAAAAATACCGTTTACTTTACTGTACTCGTTGTTCCGTTCCAGTGCGCACTGGCTCTGGGACTTGCACTTCTTGTTTCCAAGAAATTCCGCGGTGTCTCCATATTCAGAACTATGTATTTCAGTCCACAGCTTACTTCCATGGTTGTTATTTCTGTTTTGTGGACCGTACTTTACAATGCAAATCCGAATACAGGTCTTATCAACTCGATCCTTACTTCACTTGGTATGGATCCGATCAAGTTCCTCAGCGATGCAGATACGGCAATGAATTCCATTATTTTCATGTCCGCATGGCAGGGCGCAGGATATCAGATGATGATCTTCCTGGCAGGTCTGCAGGGAATTCCGAAAGATCAGTACGAGGCTGCTTCTGTTGACGGCGCCAATAAATTCAAACAGTTTTTGTATATTACCATTCCCGGACTGAAAGGAACAATCAAGTACGTTGTCATGATTACCATGATCCAGGCAATGAAGCTGTTCACCCAGCCATACATCATGACCCAGGGCGGACCGAAAAATTCTACAAAAACACTGGTCTACTATATTTATACACAGGGCTTCCAGAAGGGTAACTTCGGATATGCCTGCTCCATTGCAGCAGTATTCTTTGTAATCGTTGTAACAATGTCCATGGCTATGAAGAAAGTTACAGCTGCTACAGATTAAGAAAGGGGAAAAGGATTATGACGAAATCTATGAAATTTTCTGCTAAATTCGGAAAATTTATGTTTTACTTTGGAAATATCGTGATCGGCATTATCTTTGTCTCTCCTCTGATCTGGATGGTCTCCGCTTCACTGAAACCGGAGGCAAAGATTTTTGCAAATATGGATTCATTAATGACATTTTTGCCTACACAGGCGTCTCTTGCCAATTACGCAGAAGTATTTTCCAGATTAAATATGCCTCTGGTATTTAAAAATACACTGCTTTATATCGGATTGATCCTGGTCCTGGATCTGCTGGTAAACTCCATGTGCGGATATGCTCTGGCAAAATTTGAATTTAAAGGAAAAGGTGCGATCCTGAATCTTGTGATCGCGCTGATGGTACTTCCTATGGAAGCGATCATGCTGCCTCTTTACATAGAAATGTCTCAGCTTGGATGGGTCAACACTATGGCGGCTCTGGTTATTCCTTTTGTGGCAAAATGTTTCTCAATCTATATGTTCCGTCAGTTTTTCTGTGATGTACCGGATGATCTGATCGAAGCGGCGGCAATTGACGGAAGCAGCCCGGCAGGAACCTTCTTCAAGATTGTAATGCCAATCTCAAAAACAGTTTATGCAACCGTGTTTATCCAAGGGCACTGAAAAACTTCCATTTCTTCTTAAGTGGAAGTTTTTCTTTTATATTA
>NZ_CABVDF010000271.1:0-3241 GCF_902497045.1 uncultured Blautia sp.
TATGCACATTTTCCCTTCTCTTGTGTTATATAGAATCCACTGGCTGGTGAAAGATCAGAATCTGGACTTTTCTGCATTTTCTTTTAAGCGGCTGATCTCTTCTTCTGTTAGACCCAGCTGAGTTCTGGCAATTTCGTATTCTTTTTCCAAAGTGGTTCCGGAAACAGTTGTGTTGTCTGTATTCAGGGTTACACACAGGCCTTCCTCCAGCATTTTCTTTAATGGGTATTCCCCTTTTACCGCTTTTGTCTGGAAGTTGCTGGTAGGACACACTTCAAGAGGGATCTGATTTTCCCGCAGATAAGCCACTAATTCTTTATCCTCCAGACAACGTACGCCATGACCGATCCGCCGGGCTCCGAATTTTAATGCCGCCCATATACTTTCCGGACCGGCTGCCTCTCCTGCATGAATTGTAAATGGTATTCCCTCTTTTTTTGCCTCTTTAAATATTTTTTCAAAAGAAGATGTTGGGAAAAGCGCCTCCGCACCTGCCAGATCTGCTGCCACCACGCCTTTTCCAAGATATTTGGACGCCGTATGTATTGTTTCCAGATTCTCCTGTTCATTATGGTCTTTTCTCATGCAGCACAAAATAACTCTTGCCTGGAAATCGTCATCACAGAGCAATCCTTTCAGGACCGCTTTCACCACCTGCTCCTGGGTCAGACCTTTTTTTGTATGAAGCTGCGGCGCAAAACGAATCTCTGCATATTTCAGCCCCTGGTCTTTCATCTGACTGCATACGTCCCGGGCTGCATCTGTCAGCCCCTCCTCTGTCTGCATTACAGAACAGGGAAGATCAAACTTTTCCAGATATTCGTTTAAATCCTGGCAGTCAACTGGCGCTGTCATATATTTCACCAGTTCGCTTTCCTCCCAGACCGGAAGCTCTATCCCCTGTTTTTTTGCCTGTCTGATCACATAGGCAGGGGTAAGAGACCCATCCAGATGAAGATGAAGATCGATTCCGTTTTTCATAGTCAAACCTCCTGATTTTATATATTTGTTCAAAAAACCGGATGATCTTCCTGACGGAAACCATCCGGCCATATATCTGCCTGTATATATTTAATTCTGTTTTGTAGAAAATTCAGTCCACATCAAGCTCGTCAATACTGTACTGCAGAAGCAGTCTTCCGGTTTTCCCCGATCTGTAAAAAGAATCCTTCAGACGATTCACCACCATTTTAGCGTCTTCATACTGACATGCCGGAAGCATAACAAGGAACTGATTCACACTGTACCTGCATACAATGTCACTGGATCTCAGCTTTTTCATCAGAGTTTCCTCCAGAACGCTCATTCCCACTCCGATCAGATCCGTATAATCCTGGTCATCCTTTTGGATCTGGAAATCAAGATAAAGACTTACCAGCGCCAGATGAACGGAAATCCCCAGACGCCGGCTGCTTCTGGATTCCAGCGCATATATTTTCCGAAAAACACCATATTCACAGAAGAAAGCTCCGGAGGCTTTTTCTTCTCTTAGATCTTCCTGGATAATATCAATATTGCTTTCATGATCGTGCTGTATTTTCTGGAGTTCTTCATATATACTCTCCATTTCTCCGGAAGGTCTTACTCCAAGAGAATCATAAAGCAGCTTCACCGTTTCTTTATAATGGCTTGCTGCCAGCTGCTGTTTATTATCAGCGATCATAGCTCTCAGAAGAAAACAGTGGATTTCCTCATCTAATGGTTCAATCTGAATTGCCTTTCCACAAATTTCTTCTACATCAGTAAATTTCTTTTCTTTTTCTAACAGAGCTGCCAGCTTTTTAACCATAGTTAGATAGATGGAGTGATAATAAGTAGCTGTGGAAACAACCCAATATTCTGATGACAGCTCTGACAGAAACATACCCTGATACAGTTCAACAGCTCTTTTGCCGTTTTCCTGCTGTACCGCCGGATCTTCGGAATTAAATACCTGCCGGCAGCACTCTTCGAATTCTTCTATGTCAATATGAAAAACAAACTCCGGGTTTAACTGATATGCACCTCGGCCGGTAACAATATATTTCCCTCCGTCTCCCCAGGTACGACTCATAAGTTTCCTGAGACGATACATAAGATTCTTCAGCGCTCCTGCCGGATTATCGCTTTGATCATCCGGCCAGAGTACATCGATCAGCTCCTGAGCCGTCATATCCTTCTCTCTGCGGCTTATCATATAAGCCAAAAGGCGGGTCAGCATCTCCGATCTCATGTTCTCTTTATTCAGTATCCCCTTCTCGTTTTCCACTTGAAATTTGCCAAACATCTTGACAGTTAATTCAGAACGATTTCCCTTTTCCTGCCCTATACTCTTCTTTTCCATTTACCCCCCCTAAATTTTTAGGCGGCGGCATGATTTTCATAGTTTACATACAACCATATATATTCTATCTCTTTTCACTTAATTTCTCAAGAGTTTTTTTAACTTTTCTTTTTGATCGATAAAAAAAGCATTGACGGCGTTTTCCTGTTTACTGCCTCAATGCCTTTTTATTTTACCACTGAAGAAGATCTTCCTGGATTTCCTCCGGTGTTTCCATCGCGGAATCTATCAGCTTAATCAATTCCAGAGCACTGCGGAAGGGAATCTCCTTTTGAGTCTCCACCCATCTGACGGTTCCCTGCCATGTATGGTTCTGATTATTCTTGATGTTAACAATAAAGGTATCTCCTCTGGATGTACTCTTTGTATGCTGCATTCCCATCCTCCTTTCCGTCTCCTTTCACAATTATAAGCTCACCTGGTCACACCGCGGTCATACAAAAGATTAATAAACTCAAGATCACTGTCAAATTTTCCGGTAGTCTGTCCATGAACATCCTTCATAATACCCTGCCAGGAACTTCTTAAACGTGATACAAAAAAAACGTCCCTGGTCAGAATTTTTCCTTCATTCTTCCGTACTTCCTCAATGCTGTGATAAATCTTCGGTTCTCCGCAATAGGAAGTGATTGCTTTTTCAGAAGTTTCTCTGAAGCTTCTGGACTTTCTGGTAGGCTGCGGTCTGCCTATCTCATCAAGTATCCGATCGATCAGAAGCAGCAGCTGTGAACTGTCTGAAAACTGTTTCTCATCTTGTACCGCTATACCGCTGATCCTGCCGCTGATCTCTGCCCCATCATTGTGAATCTCATCTATACATATTCTAAGGGTAGACGCTGTATGGTCTGATCTTATGCTCATTTCCCTTCTCCTTTTCCCATATCCGAAAAAGTTTTACAATCAAAACATTTATACTTA
>NZ_CABVDF010000272.1:0-3182 GCF_902497045.1 uncultured Blautia sp.
TTTATATTATTTTACTGCACCGTTTACCACACCGTTCAGAATCTGCTTCTGGCATATCAGATAAAAGAGAAGAATCGGGATCAGCGCCAGAAGATACGATGCAAACGCAAGGTTATAATTTGTTCCAAACTGCGTCTGGAAATTCAGCTGTGCCAGCGGAAGGGTATTTTTTCCAGTACCGGACATGATCACCAGAGGGGTCATCACATCATTCCAGGTACCCAGCGCCGTAAGGACTGCAACTGTTGCATGCATGGGCTTCATTACAGGGAAGATAATACTCCAGTAGGTCTTCCAGGTACTTGCTCCGTCTACCTTCGCCGCTTCTTCCAACGCAAGGGGAATATTTTTCAGATATCCGGAATACAGAAGAAGGTTCATCGGCATATAAAATACCACATAAAGAATAATGACACCTGCTCTGTTTCCAATCCCCATCTGAGAAGTCTGTTTTACCAGAGGCATCATCAGGATGGCAAAGGGAACAAACATACCGCTGACAATGTAAAGATACGCAAATTTATAAAATTTACTTTTTCCCATATTTCTTCCAATGGCGTAGCCTGCCAGAGAATGAAGAAGTATGGCAATCACTACAGTGAGGGCTGTAATCAGCAGAGAATTTCCCAGGGAATTCCAGAAATCTGTAACCCTCATGGCTTCTGTAAAGTTATCAAAGCTCCAGGAGGACGGGAAGGAAAGGGCTCCTGCTATATCGTTGGTCATTTCCGAAGGCTTTTTGAAAGCAATGATCACTGCCATATAAAGGGGAAAGAAAATCGTCACACAGCCCATGATCAGAAGGATTGTCACCGGCCAGTTGGTTTTTCCCATCTGTTTGGTATTCTTTTTCATTATAACTGCTCCTCCTTCTTATTCATAAATGTAAGCTGGAATATAGAAATCGCCACGATCACAACGAAAAACAGCACTGCATTCGCGCTCTGGAATCCAAACTGTCCTCCATCCATACCATTTTTGTAGATCAGGAAAGAAATGGATTCTGTACTCTGTGCCGGACCTCCCTTTGTCAATGACATAATCTGGTCAAATGCCATCAGGAAGTTTTTCATGCACAGTACCATATTAATCGTAAAAAACGGAATAATCAGCGGGAAGGTCAGATTTTTAAATTTTGTCCATCCGGTTGCCCCGTCAATGGATCCTGCCTCATATACATCCTCCGGCACAGTCTGCAGTCCGGAAATATAAATGATCGTATTCATTGCAATGGCCTGCCATGCCGCCACGATCACAATGGCAAACCATGCGGCTTTTGTATCCGCCAGCATACTGCTGCTGAGAAAATCGATTCCCATGGCTTTTCCGATAGTCGGAAGGATATAGGTAAAGATAAAGCTGAAAATATAGCCGACTACCAGCCCTCCCAGAACATTTGGGATAAAGTAGATTCCTCTCAGGGCGCTTTTTGCACGGATCCTGCTGTTCAGGCCCAGCGCCAGAATCAGACTAAAGAGATTTACAATAATGGTTGCCACCAGCGCGAATTTAAAAGTAAACAGATAGGAATGTCCCACTCTGGCATCCTGAAAAAGATCAATGTAGTTCCGGAATCCTACCCAGTCATAGCTTCCATATCCTTTAAAATTAGTGAAGCTGTAAATAAAGCCTTTGATCAGAGGCAGTGTATTAAATGTAAAGAATAATACAAGAATCGGAATGGTAATCAGTAAAAAGGTGCGTTTTCTTTCATTTTTCTTCATCATTCATTTCCTCCTTCCCCGTTTTCTTCCTGATAGTCCTGTATCTTGCGGATCAGGTCACGATTGTACCGTGTCCAGTCTTTATCGAATTTTTTCAGCCATGCATCTGTGTTCCCTTCCATCAGATATGTCTGGATCATGGCGTCTACTGCCATTTCTGTTGGATAATAGTGATCCTGATAGTCTGTCATCTTACCGGCGTCAATATATTCCTTCATACCGTCCAGCATGGAAGGAAGCTGAAACTCTCCCTCTTTACAGGGAACTGCATTCTGGTCATCCAGATAAATCTGGATATTTTCATCCTCCAGCATAAAACGTAGAACTTCATAAGCTGCTTCTTTTTCCTGACAGTCCTCCATAACACAGAACTGAAGATCGATACCAGAGTTCAGGATCTGTCCGTCTGCGCTGTCATTTGCCGGAAAAACAAAAGAATCTATATTCATCTCCGGATTTACGGATTTAATCTGAGGAACCGCATAGCTTCCGATGCAGTACATGGCAGATTCCCCGCGGGCAAAAGCGGTGCATGCATCATTGTAACTGTAAGCATAAGGATCCTCCTGTGCGTAAGGAAGAAGCTGAAGGATCTTTTCCGCAAGCTCCCGGTATTCCTCTGAAAAAGTAGTTTCTCCTCTATTTACCTGCTGGCATACATCTGCCGGAGCAAGATCGCAGGCCATGGCGTTCCATGGAGCCAGACAGGTCCAGGTATCTTTAAAGCCAAAATACAGCGGCTGCTGTCCGGATGCCTGAATGGTATCCAGAAGTGTCAGAAATTCCTCCCAGGTTGTGGGAATCTCCCATCCGTTTTCTTCAAACATGTCTTTGTTGTACAGGATCCCTGCCGCATTGGCTGCATAGGGAACCGCATATACTCCGTCTCTGGGAATAAATTCCAGATTCTTATCAATATCCAGATATGCCTGTTTAATGTCTGCAAGCCCTTCAAAGTCCGAAATATCTGTCAGCATATCCGCATCCAGAAAATTAGAGTAGTTCACATCCCCTCCGATCCCGATAATGTCCGGCTGATCTTCCTTAATAAAACGGGTCTTCAGGATCGTCATGGCTTCATTTGGTGATTCAATGGTCAGTTCAATATCATCATGGGAAGCATTAAATTTCTCTTCCATTTTTTCAAATGCTTTTACTGCCTCCGGCTTATATTGAACCATTTCAATTTTTATTTTTCCGTTATCTGACGAAGAATCTCCGCATCCGCTAAGAACCATACCGGCGCTTAGTATTCCTGCAAAAATCCCTATAACAGACAGTTTCCTTTTTTTCATTGAATTTCCCCTTTCCTTTCTTTTGCAGTCCGTTTCCATTCTGTACAGTTTTTACGGATTTCTTTCATAGCCTCATTCTATCATTACTGAGGATTCTGGTAAATGGAGCCATGAAACCTGTTTTATATCATAATACGTTTTTTCTCGAATATAGTTGAAGTTA
>NZ_CABVDF010000273.1:0-3175 GCF_902497045.1 uncultured Blautia sp.
TATCAGATAACGTGCATACAGCATTGCTCAGTGTAATGGCTTATACGGTTGTACTTTGCTTCAGCCTTATGAAAACAGCCAATTTCTCAAAGAGTGTGTTTAACACACATTAAATATAAAAAAGGAGATGATAGAAAATGGCTTTTGTATCAGTACCCAAAGATCTGACGAAAGTTAAAAATAAGATTATTCTGAACCTCACAAAACGTCAGCTTATCTGTCTTGGCATTGCAGCGGCAGTAGGGCTTCCATTTTATTTCCTGGCAAGAGGATTGATTGGTTCAAGTAATGCGGCAACCGGAATGTGTTTGTTGATGCTTCCGGCTTTTTTGTTTGCCATGTATGAGAAAGACGGACTTCCTTTAGAAAAAGTCCTGAAAAATATGATTACAGTAAAATTTATCCGTCCTCCGTTGCGAAAGTATGAGGTGGAAAATATGTATGAGAAAAGAAAAATTATAACAAAATCGAAGGGAGGTACAGTTCGTGGAAAGAAGAGAAAATGATAAATTGCTGCCAGAACATGCCAAAGATGCTTCTTATCCAGAGGACTGGTGGTTAGATGAAGCAGATTCTGCTGATGGTTTACCAGTGTTTGCCATGGATGAAGCAGAAGATTTTGTCAAGGACAGACAGCGTTTGAAGGGAGTACCTATGGTTACAGGGTATGAAGCACTGGAGCGACATCGGGGTATCCGCAGACCAAGACGTAAATTAAGCAGACGAGAGCAGCGAGCCTGGGAAAAAGCACAGAAGTATGAAGCAAAACTTCATAAGGCACACGAAAAAGAAGATAAAAAACGTGCAAAGCAGGAGGCAAAGCTGGCAGCTCGTGAAGAAAAAGCAGCAAAGAAACAGGCGAAAAAAGAGAATAAATATAAAAAGAAGACGAAACCAGCAGTGTCATCTTCTGTAAAATCCAATGGTAAAAAGGGAGCTGTAAAAAAAGTAAACAGGAATACGAGTGGTGGAAATAAAGAAAAGAAGATTACCGCACAACAGTCTATTCCATACAGAGAAATGGGAAAAGACGGTATCTGTCGTGTGGAAGATGGTTATTATTCCAAGACCATCCGTTTTTATGATATTAACTATCAGTTGGCACAGAACGAAGATAAAAATGCGATTTTTGAAAACTGGTGTGATTTCCTGAACTATTTTGACAGTACGATTCATTTCCAGTTGTCCTTTATCAATCATCACAGCAATATGGCAGAATATGAAGATGTGATTCGCATTAAGAAGCAGAATGACAGTTTTGATGATCTGCGTATGGAGTTTGCTCAGATGCTCAGAAACCAGTTGGCAAAGGGAAATAATGGTCTTGTCAGAACAAAGTATCTTACATTTGGAATCGAAGCAGACAATATCCGGGAAGCAAAACCGAAACTGGAGCGTATCGAAACGGATATTCTCAATAACTTTAAGGTATTAGGGGTGTCTGCTTATCCGTTGAATGGCGTGGAGCGTTTGCAGATTATGTATGAAACGTTCAACCAGGATAATAAAGTCCCGTTCCGGTTTAACTATGAAGATGTGTTGCGTACCGGACTGAATACCAAGGACTATATTGCACCATCCAGTTTTGTATTTAAAAATGGAAAAGATTTTCAGATGGGAGATACTATCGGCGCAGTATCATATTTGCAGATTCTGGCACCAGAGCTGACGGATAAAATGCTTGCGGAATTTCTGGAAATGGACTGTAACCTGCTTGTTAATCTGCATATCCAGTCCATCGACCAGATGAAAGCGATCAAATTGGTCAAAAGTAAGGTTACGGATATTAACCGCATGAAAATTGAGGAACAGAAAAAAGCGGTACGCTCCGGATATGATATGGATATTATACCGTCTGACCTGAATACATACGGTGGGGAAGCGAAAAGACTTCTGGAAGATTTACAGTCAAGGAATGAAAGAATGTTTCTTGTGACCGTGGTGTTTTTAAATACAGCAAAAAATAAACAGGAGCTGGAAAATGCGGTATTTCAGACGGCAGGTATTGCACAGAAATACAACTGTGTATTAAAAAGACTGGACTATCAGCAGGAGCAGGGCCTTATGAGCAGTTTGCCGCTTGGAAGAAACTGGATTCCAATCAAGCGGGCATTGACTACCACATCGACAGCTATTTTTGTTCCATTTACGACGCAGGAACTGTTTATGGGTGGGGAATCTATCTATTATGGGTTAAATGCCCTGTCTAATAACTTAATCATGGCAGATCGGAAAAAGCTGAAAAATCCCAATGGTCTGATACTTG
Organism: uncultured Blautia sp.; assembly: GCF_902497045.1. Lineage (NCBI taxonomy): Bacteria > Bacillati > Bacillota > Clostridia > Lachnospirales > Lachnospiraceae > Blautia > uncultured Blautia sp. Next base: position 2,267 of record NZ_CABVDF010000273.1, read on the forward strand.
GTACTCCTGGATCTGGTAAATCCTTTGCGGCAAAAAGAGAGATTACCAATGTATTTATTGTCACAAAAGACGACATTATCATCTGTGATCCGGAGGGTGAATATTTTCCGTTAGTCCGGGCATTTAACGGGCAGGTTATCCGTATTTCTCCGACCAGTCATGATTACATCAATCCAATGGATATTAACATCAATTATGCGGATGATGACGATCCGCTATCGTTGAAATCAGATTTTATCCTTTCGCTTTGTGAACTGGTAGTAGGAGGAAAAAATGGTCTGGAACCAGTGGAAAAAACAATCATTGACCGATGTGTGCGTCTGGTATATCAGGACTATCTTTCAGAACCGGTTCCGGAGAAAATGCCAATCCTGGAAGATCTATATAATCTGCTTCGCAAACAGGAAGAGGCTGAGTCGCAGCGGCTGGCAACGGCACTGGAAATCTATGTAAATGGTTCCCTGAAGGTGTTTAATCACCGTACAAATGTAGAGTTGAACAATCGTCTGGTATGTTTCGATATTAAAGACCTTGGTAAACAGCTTAAAAAACTTGGTATGTTGATTGTTCAGGATCAGGTTTGGAACAGGGTAACAGTCAACCGTTCTGCTCATAGGTCTACCAGATATTACATTGATGAGTTCCATTTGTTGCTGAAAGAAGAACAGACAGCAGCATACAGTGTAGAAATCTGGAAAAGATTCCGTAAGTGGGGCGGTATCCCGACTGGTATCACGCAGAACGTAAAAGACCTGCTTGCTTCAAGAGAAATCGAGAATATCTTTGAAAACTCAGACTTTATCCTGATGCTCAACCAGGCATCCGGGGATCGACAGATTCTGGCAAAGCAGCTTAATATTTCAACACACCAGCTTTCCTATGTAACAAACAGTGGAGAGGGAGAAGGGC
>NZ_CABVDF010000274.1:0-3173 GCF_902497045.1 uncultured Blautia sp.
CGTCATGAGAATTCTTCATATTTATTTAATACAGACCATATAGTTTAAAAAAAACGGAATCTGTATATGAAGCGAATTTTATTTCCAACCGGAATTATCCTGCTGCTGTTTTTTTTCGTATGCTGTCCCACCGAGGCACTTTCTGCATCAAAAGAAGGGCTTAATCTGTGGCTGAACACCCTGCTTCCTACTCTTCTGCCTTTTATTATACTCACTGGAATCTTAATCCGTACAAATACAGCAGAAAAAATCTTTGCGCCCCTGGAGCATCTGTGGAATATTCTTTTTGGAATCACAGCTCCCGGTGCATATGCATTAACTCTTGGTCTGCTCTGCGGATATCCTATGGGCGCCAAAATCACTTCTGACATGTACACTCATAATCGTATCAGCAAGAGAGAGGCAGAATATCTTCTGACTTTTACCAACCATGCAAGTCCTGTCTTTATCCGTACATATCTGATCCATCTATGCCTTAAAGACAGTATCCGTACAGGAACCGTTTATGGTATTCTTCTTCTGTCAAGCTTCCTCACAATGCTCCTCTTTCGATTTCTTGTCTGGAAAGGTGTGACTGCAACACAGAAAACAGATTTTGAAAACCAAAAAACGGAGCCATCCGCTATCGGTTCAATAGGAACTCTGCTGGATGCCTCCATTATGAATGGATTTGAAACACTCACCCGAATGGGTGGACATATCCTTCTGTTTTCTGTTGTATCTGCTTTTATCAGACATTTTCTGAAAACAGAATCAGCTGCAGGCTACCTGATTCTTGGCACACTGGAACTGACAACCGGCCTTCATTTCCTGGCACTGTCCGGTCTGCCCTTCAAAATCAGATATCTCTGCTCCATGTGTATGACTGCATTTGGCGGAATCTGTATCCTGGCACAGACAAAAAGTCTTCTTCATCAGAACCTTTCTGTCACGCCTTATATTTTTGCCAAATGTCTCAATACAGCAATTACTGCCCTGCTGAGCTTAATTTTCATCCAGGTCATCTAACAGAGCATCCTCATCCTGCTCCTGGGTATCATCATGATAAGTACCGGTAATGGCAGCCGCCTGGGCAGTCTGAGGTGCAAGCTCCTGACGGTTCTGATTTACAACATCCAGACATACCTGAAGGGCATCAATAAAGCCTTTGTATTTACCGCCGGCATCTTCCAGTGTCTGATTCAGTACAGAACCGATATTTGCCATCATATCATCTGTATAAGTAATCGCACTGAGACGAATGCTGTTTGCATCCTGTGTTGCAGAGTCAAGGATTTCCTGTGCCTGCTTATTTGCAGCATTGATCGTATCATTTGCCTGTGCATATGCTTTCTGCATAATTTCATGCTGTGTAACAAGCTCCTGTGCTTTCGCCTGTGCATCGGCAATGATCGCGTCTGCTTTGGACTGTGCATCCTCCAGGATCGCATCCTTATTGCTGATGATCTTCTGATAACGCTTGATCTCATCTGGTGTTTTTAAACGAAGCTCTCTTAAATACTCATCAATTTCTTCTTTATTTACAATAATCTTTGTTGAAGACAGTGGCTGGAATTTACAGCTCTCTATAAATTCATCAATATCATCAATAATCTGTTCAATTCTGCTGCTCATTGTACATTCTCCTTATTATCTTTTTCTTCCTGCATCTTATCCTGCAAGGCCTGAATGATCTCGGGCGGTGCAAATTTAGACAGGTCACCGCCAAAGCGGGCAACTTCCTTCATGATCGTAGAGCTTACATATGCATATTCCAGACTGGTTGTTAAAAAAACAGTATCCACATCCGGAGCCAGAACACGATTAGTCTGTGCCATCTGAAGTTCATACTCAAAGTCTGTGACTGCACGCAGTCCCCTTACAATAACCTGGGCTTCATTCTCCCTTGCAAAGTTAACAGAAAGCCCGTTAAACGGCTTTATGATGACATTCGGAATGTCCCGCGTTGCCTTTTTTAATATATTAACACGTTCTTCCACAGAAAACAACGGACTTTTTGCAGAATTATGCAAAACGCCCACTACAACTCTGTCAAAAGAGACGCTGGCTCTCCTGATCACATCCAGATGACCATAAGTAGCCGGGTCAAAGCTTCCCGGATAAACTGCTGTTACCATGTGCATTCTCACTTTCTTTTATACAGAAAAACATGCTTGTTTGTCTTATATTCTTTTGAACGGCTAATCTGGTATCCCAGTTCTTCTACATAAGAGAAATCTGTATGAAGGTCTGCCTCTGCAATGATCATCGTATTTTCATCTGCCAGAGTGCTCTGCGCAAGATATTCCAGTACCTGACGTTCTAACCCACATTCATATGGCGGATCCATAAAAATACAGCCAAAGGCAGACTGGCCTTCCATGGAGCGGAGCGCCTGAAGCACGTCCATGGCTAATAGTTTACCATCTTCGGCAAGTTTTGTAAATGCCAGATTATCTCTGATACATGCACAGGCCTTTGGATTTTTTTCTACAAAGACAGCAGACTCGGCTCCCCTGCTCAAGGCTTCTATGCCAATAGCACCGCTTCCGCTGAACAGATCCAGAAAATGACAATCGGGAATTTCCGGCTGAATAATATTAAATAAAGTTTCTTTGATACGGTCCGTTGTAGGCCGGGTATCTGTTCCCGGAAGAGTCTTCAAAGGAAGACGACGGGCTTTTCCTGCTATTACTCTCATTTCAGATTCAGTCTCCAATCCAGATCGCCTCGGGCAAGTCCAAGGATCAAAAGTTCTGCAGTGGCAATATTCGTTGCCACCGGTATATTGTACTGATCGCAGCGCATGCAGATCGCTGAAATATCCGGTTCTTTCGGGTCGATCATGGCCGGATTATAGAAAAGGATCACCATATCAAGATCCTCTCTCTCTATCATTTCCATAAACTGTTTATCTCCGCCTATACTGCCTGCAAGAAATTTATGCACATGCAGGTTCGTGGCCTCCTCAATTCTTCTACCAGTAGTCCCTGTAGCATAAACTTCGTGCTTAGCGAGAATATTTTTATACGCGATGCAAAAATCTTCAATAAGTACTTTTTTACTGTTGTGTGCAATGATTCCTAAATTCATTAATCATCTCTCCATTCTCACCAATCCATATACTAGTTTCTTTATTACCCCTAGCTATTATAACAAGTCAACAAAAAAAACGCAATTAAATCTTACAAAAT
>NZ_CABVDF010000275.1:0-3160 GCF_902497045.1 uncultured Blautia sp.
TGAATTTATTTGGATTCGGGCGACGTCATACAATTGATCGTACTTTTGATCCTGCTGCTTCTTTCTGCTTTTTTTTCATCAGCAGAAACAGCAATGACAACTGTTAATAAAATTTATATTATGTCTTTGGTAAACGAGGGAAATAAGAGAGCAAAGATCCTGCAGAAGATCATTGACAATCCGGGAAAGCTTCTCAGCACGATCCTGATTGGAAATAATATTGTAAATCTGTCTGCGTCTTCTCTTGCTACCACCTGGACAACACGGGTATTGGGAAATGCCTTCGTAGGAATCGCAACAGGAATTCTGACTTTGCTGGTCCTGCTTTTTGGAGAGATCACACCTAAGACCATGGCTACTTTATATGCAGAAAAGCTGTCCATGTCTTATGCCCCGGTTATTTATTTCCTTATGAAAGTGCTTACTCCTGTAATCTTTATTGTGAACAGGCTGTCCAATGGTATTCTGTATATACTGGGAGTCGATCCAAAGGGAAAACAAAGCACGATGACAGAGCAGGAGCTGAGAACCATCGTAGATGTAAGCCATGAGGACGGGGTAATTGAGTCAGAAGAGAAAAAGATGATCTACAATGTGTTTGATTTTGGCGATTCAAGAGCAAAAGATGTGATGGTGCCCAGAATCGATATGTCCTTTATTGATGTAAATGCCACCTATGAGGAACTCCTTGACAGTTTTAAGGAGGATGGATATACACGTTATCCGGTTTATGAAGACAGTACGGACAATATTATTGGAACTATTAATATGAAGGATCTTCTTCTCTGGAACCCGAAAGAAAAATTTTCCATTCGTGATATTCTCCGGAAACCGTATTTCACATATGAACATAAAAGTACAGCTGCTCTTCTGATGGAAATGAAGCAGTATTCTGTTAATTTTGTGATTGTTCTGGACGAATACGGTGCTACGGCAGGTATGATCACAATGGAAGACCTTCTGGAAGAAATCGTCGGTGAGATCCGTGACGAGTATGACGCAGATGAAGTAGAGGATATGCAGGAAATTGTTCCTGACAGGGAATATACAGCACAGGGATCTGCGAAGCTGGATGACCTGAATGAAGCACTTGGGCTGAAACTGGATTCGGAAGATTATGATTCCATTGGCGGATACATCATTGAAAAATTAGATTATTTCCCGAAAGAAGGAGAGTCTTATATAACGGAAGATGGTGTGAAACTGGTGGTAGATGCGACAGAAAAAAATCGTATAGAGGCCGTCCATATTTATATTCCGGAAGGCTATTATGATTCCGGAAATGATAGGGATGAATAACAGGGAGAATTTCAGAATGGAAAGAAATCAGATCTTTATCAAATATGGAACAGATTATAAAGAAATGACAAAGGAACTGTTGGAGGAAAGCAGGCTGGCAGACCTGATCGGAGACAAAAAACTTCGAATCGGGATCAAACCTAATATGGTTTCTGCTTCTGATCCTTCCAACGGAGCTACTACTCACAGAGAAATTCTGGCCGGAATTGCAGAATACCTGCAGGAAAAAGATTTTCATGATCTGACCATGATCGAAGGATCCTGGGTAGGAGAACGTACCATGGATGTTTTTTATGCCTGTGGTTATGATGAGATTTGCAATACATATAAAATTAAATTTCATGATACACAGAAGGACAAAGGCTATACAGAAGACTGCTGTGGTATGGAACTGAATATCTGTGCCGGGGTGAAAGATATTGATTTTCTTATTAATGTTCCGGTGCTGAAAGGGCACTGTCAGACAAAGATCACCTGTGCCCTTAAGAATATGAAAGGATTGATACCTAATTCTGAAAAAAGGCGTTTTCATTCTTTGGGGCTTCATAAGCCCATAGCCCATTTGAACGCAGGAATTCATCAGGATTTTATTGTGGTGGATAATATTTGTGGGGATCTGGATTTTGAAGATGGAGGAAATCCGGTAGAGATGAACCGGGTGCTTGTTGGCAGGGATCCGGTATTGATAGATGCTTATGTATGTCATATGATGCATTATGAGACTGCCGATGTTCCTTATGTAGAAATGGCAGGAAAACTTGGAATTGGCTGCTCTGATATTACCATGGCGGATATTCGTGTCTGCGGCTCAGATATGGAAAAACAGCTTCCCAGATCCAGAAAAGTGATAGAGGTTGCAGATGCAGTAGAAGAAGTAGAATCCTGCAGTGCCTGCTACGGTTATCTGATTCCGGCTCTGGATATGCTGAAACAGGAGGGGCTTCTGGACAGGCTCCATGAAAAAATCCATATCGGACAAGGATTTCGAGGAAAAACGGGGGAGCTTGGAATTGGCAGCTGTACCAGAAATTTCTGTCATCATCTGGAAGGGTGCCCTCCGGTGGAAGATCAGGTATATCAGTTTTTGAAGGATTATATTGAAAATCATCAAAAATAAGTAAAAAAGGATCATGAAAAACCAGCTTTTGATAAAGCAGCTTTTCACGATCCTTTTTCTTAAAGTTTAAAAATATACTTTGAACATATGGTTCAATATGATCAGAAGTCCCGGGCAGCTTCAGTAAGGATTTCAAGAATCTGATCTTCTGTAAAACGGCTGCTGTCAATGCAAAGATCGTACTGACTTAGATCCGTCCATTTTGCATCTGTAAAAAATTCATAATATGCGCGGCGTTCTTTATCCATTCGTTTTACCATTTTGCGGGCGCTTTTTTCCTCACGGCCGGTCCGTGCCTGTACGTTGCGGACACGGAGATCAAAAGGAGCGTGGATATAAACGCTGAGACACCGTTCTTTCAGGATATAGTTGGCGCATCGGCCCACAATGACGCAGTTCCCTTTTTCGGCAAGAGAAAGAATGATCTCCTTTTGTGCATCATACAGCACATCATTCATAGGCAGTGTATAAAAATCAGGAGTGATCTGTACATCATGGTCACCGGAAAAACGCCATTGGTGAGGTTTTTTTTCATCTACCTTTGCCAGTTCGGCAAAAGGAATCTGTTTTTCTTTTCCCGCCAGTTCGATCAGTTCTTTATCATAAAAGGCAAATCCAAGTTTTTCTGCCAGAGCTTTGCCGATGACACGGCCGCCGCTGCCGTACATTCGATTGATAGTGATAATACGTTTACTCATAAGTAGTCCTCCCTCCTAATATCTATGTCTTTATCATATCATAATT
>NZ_CABVDF010000276.1:0-3155 GCF_902497045.1 uncultured Blautia sp.
GCGGAAGAGGTGTGAAAACCCTTATAATATAAGAAAAGAAAGAGATACTGTCCACCAACAAAATAACAAAACAGACGGATAAACAACGGTTTGCAGAAAGTGTCGGATAAATAAAAAAACAGGAGGAGCTTATGGATATCAGAATAGAAAAAACGCAGCGGGCAATCAAAAATGCCTTTCTGGAACTGCGGGCAAAAAAGCCTCTGGAAAAGATCACTGTTAAGGAGCTGTGCGCGCTTGCCTGTGTGAATAAATCGACTTTTTACAGTCATTATGTGGATATTTTTGCCCTGTCAGATTATATGGAGTCAGAAACCATTACCTCAATTGTGAAAAATATCTCTGCACAGCAGCAGGATCCGTTTCAGAATCCGGAGATTTTTACCAGAAATCTGTATATGGCACTTCTTTCTAATAATTCTCTTATAAATATTCTGTTCTCAGGAAGAGAAAAAGCACGGCTGGGAGACTGCCTGGAAACAGAGATCAGGAAACTCATAGAGCTTAGATATCCGGAAAATCAGAATGATACAGAAAAAAATATTCTTTTGTCCTATTGCATCCAGGGTTCTTTTCATGCATATCTGAACCATAAAGATAAGGATCTGGAGGCTGTGATCCGGGTAAGCGAAAAAGTAGTGCAGGCGCTGAAACCTTTGTATCTGGAAAGTATATCAGGAGGTGGCTGAAGTGAAGCTGAGTATATGGATGATTGCAAATCAAATGACAGAGCTGGACGTGAAGCTGGAGATCCGGGAGGATGCGCCTGCTGTTTTGAACAGCGCCCGGCTTGCCTATGCTACAAACTGCGTTCATATATACCAGGAAAAAGATTATGTGGTCTGTGATGGGGAAGGTGACAGGATTTACATTTATGATATGGATATTCTTCTTTAAATGCGGTTAATATGATCAAATATACCGGCAGCAACAGTGAATTTTTTTCTCCGGGAAACATCAGTTATCTGTTCCCGCACAATAATCTCATAGCGTTGGAGGGAATCAGCTATTGCGTGTATGTAAATAACATAGTATGCGGAAGGATAAATTTGATTGCAAAAGAAAGAAAACTGAATCAGGGAGACGCACAGCTTCTGGAAAAATTCACAGATGTGCTCCAGGCGTATATGGGACTGTATACACTGAAAGATATGTCAGGAAGCATTAATAATGTTTTTCTTGATCTTATGCTGGACAGACCCTGTGACAAAGCAAAGCTTAAGATTCAGATGGACTATCAGGGCTGGACAGGAGATGAGACTTATTATGTGGCGCTGATCCGATTTGCGGATACAGGAGATCCTGAATATACATCCCGCCAGATGAACTCCCTTTTTCGGATGCTGATCCGTAATCTTACAGATATTTGTGTTAATATCAGGGATCATGAGCTGATTTTGCTTGCAGACAGAAATCTGGCAAAGGCCCAGGATTCCTGCCTGCTGCTTCGTAATCTTGTGATACATAATCCGGTTCAGATCGGATTCAGTCTGCCTGACTGCAGCGGGATTATGGAGCTGCCCAGATTTTATCGGCAGGCAGAATACGCTTTAGAAAGGAACGGGCATCTTCCAAAGCCAAAAGCTATTCAGTATTTTGAAAATATGGCTTCGGAATATCTTCTGACTGCATCAGCGCCCCTGGAAGATAAGGTCATGGCATGTATGCCTTCTGTGCTCAGGCTGTGGAGGGAACAACAGAAGGGAAGCGAGATGTTCCGCACTTTGTTTAGTTTTTTAAATAATGAGCGTTCCGTTACCCACACTTCTGAAGAACTATTCCTTCATCGGAATACCACTGTTTACCGGATCAAAAAAATACAGGAAAACCTGGAGCTTGACCTGGAAGACCCGGAGGTACGCAGTTACTGCTATATTTCCATGCTCTTTCTGAAAGCTTACGAGAACTGCAGATCATAAAAATATCAGAACATGATCTCATGGGGCATTCTCATTGCCTCCTGCTGTTCTGGAGTGAATCCGAAGCGTTCCTGGTTGATTTTATCGATTGCACTGGAAAGTGAAAGATAAACGCCTGGATACACAGATCCTGGGCCGCCCTGGGCAATACATGGGATGAAGCTGTGGATACCGCAGTCATCAACGATTTCTCTGACTACTTTTTCGCATTCTTCATCTGTCCAGCCCTCGTGGTCAACAAAGGCATTTTCAATCACACCCATAAAGCTGATCTTGCTGCCGTATTTTTTGATCAGCTCAGGTACATTATTGGTTTTCATGCAGCCCTGGTAAACGTCGATGCCCATTTCAATCATGTCTGGAACAAGTGTTGCAGCATAGCTGTCAGAATGATGCACAATGTAGTCTACGCCGTGGCTCTTGTAATAGCCGTAGATTTCTTTATAAGAATCAAGGAAATAATCTTCAAACATGGAAGGACTGAGGAAAGTACTGTCATGGCTGCCCCAGTCATCATGATGGAAGATCATGTCCGGATGGAGATTCTGACAGATTCCCTCTGCTAATTTCAGTTCCCATTCAGTCAGATGCTTGATCAGATCATGCATTTCATCTTCATAGTCGATATAGTAGTACAGAGCATTGACCATTTCACAGAGGTGATGGGACTGTTCAAAAAGCCCCGGGGCAACAAAAGCAGCTTTAAAGGCTTTTGAGCCGTCTACTGCATCGTAGATAGCTTTGCATTGATCCCACAGTTCGTCAGGAAAGTCAAGAGAAGGAGCTTTTACATAGTCTTTCCAGTTTTCAATATCTTTTACAACAATTTTATCCGGGGTATGTACAGGAAAGGAACCTGGAGTATTTTCCGGAAAACTGTTGGTGATGCCCCAGGCATTTACAACATTCAGCTGTCCTTTCTGCGGCTGGGGGCTGGTGAGCATAAATGGGTGCGGCAGCAGGCGGATGGCTTCATACTGGTTTACAAAACGATCCGGATTTCCGCCGGCCTTCATACATTCGATCATATTCTGTTTTGCTGTCAACATAGGATCAAACCTCCTTTATATTCCTTTTATTTTGGCAGATATTTTTGCCTGTAATAACATCATACTATTTGTATAGACAGAAAAATAGGTACGAGGTGAACAATTATGTGTAAAATACAAGGCGGTTATTTGTGTGCAGATGACAATTATAAAAAAGGACTGGTACTGATGTTATAATAATAGTATA
>NZ_CABVDF010000277.1:0-3145 GCF_902497045.1 uncultured Blautia sp.
AGAAAGTATTATAAACATATGCTCAAAAAATATTGACTTATGTTCAAAAAAGCAGTATTGTAAGGGTGTTAAAAATGCAGCCATAGAGAGGAGGAGTCATGGCAAGACCACAAAAATGCAGATGCATCTGTTCGAAACCTAAGGTTACAGAGTTTATCCCTGAGGGGTGCTCCAGAGAACATTGTGTGAATCTTACTTACGATGAATATGAAACAGTACGTCTCCTGGATTTTGTATGTCTGACCCAGGAACAGTGTGCCAGAAAGATGGATATTTCCCGGCCTACAGTGACTCGGATCTATAATGGCGCACGGCAGAAAATTGCAGATGCACTTGTAAACGGACGGGGCATAACCATCAGCGGAGGTGATGTGGTGGTGTGTGAAGAAATGCGCCCGGAATGTGTAAATGAAAAATATTGCTGTCATAAACAGCAGGAAAACCATCAGGCAAAAGGAGAATAAGAATGAAAGTATTGATTATTGGCGGTGTTGCTGCAGGTACAAAAACAGCGGCAAAATTAAAAAGAGAAGACAGAAATGCAGAAGTGACCGTGATTACAAAGGATAAGGATATTTCCTATGCAGGGTGTGGACTGCCCTACTATGTAGGCGGATTTATAGAGAGCCGTGACGAACTGATTGTAAATACTCCTCAGAAATATGCAGGACTTACAGGAGTCGAGGTTCGCGTAGGAAAAGAAGCCATTGCGCTCGATGCGGATAAAAAACAGGTGACTGTCAGAGACGTGGATACAGGCGCGGAAGAAGTCTGTTCCTATGATAAGCTGGTTCTTTCCGTAGGAGCATCTCCGGCAGTGCTTCCAATTGAGGGAACAGAGAAGCAGGGCGTGTTTAAAATGCGTACACCGGACGATGCCATTGCCATCCGTTCCTACGTAGAAGAAAAGGGTGTGAAAAAAGCAGTGGTTATCGGCGCTGGCTTTATCGGTCTGGAAGCTGCAGAAAACCTTAAAGCAAAAGGAGTGCAGGTAACAGTAATTGATTTTGCTTCACAGATTCTTCCGAATATCATTGACCCGGAAATGGCTGTGTATGCCAAAAAGCATCTTCTCAGAGAAGGAATCCGCGTGATTACAGGAACAAAGGCAGAGGCTGTTCTTGGAAATGAAGCAGTGACAGGAGTAAAAACCTCTGCAGGAGTTCTTGGATGCGAGCTTCTGATCATGGCAGCAGGTATTCGCCCAAATACAGATTTCCTGAAAGACACCGGTCTGGAAATGTTTAAGGGAACGATTCTTGTAGACCGTACAATGAAAACAAACCTTGAAGACGTTTATGCAGCAGGCGATTGTGTAATGGTTACAAACCGCCTTACAGGAAAAAATCAGTGGTCTCCTATGGGATCATCTGCCAATATGGAAGGAAGAACTCTGGCACAGGTACTGGCAGGTAAGGAAAAATCTTATCCAGGTGTATTAGGAACTGGTGTTGTGAAGCTTCCGAATCTGAATATCGGACGTACCGGTCTTACAGAAGCACAGGCTCGCGAGGCAGGATATGATGTAGTTACCGTAGTAGCGCCTACAGATGATAAAGCTCATTACTATCCGGACGCATCTTTCTTTATCACAAAGATGATTGCAGACAAAAAAACTCATAAACTTCTTGGCGTACAGGTATTTGGCCCGGGCGCAGTAGATAAAATGGTTGATATCGCGGTTATGGGAATGAATATGGGAGCAGTTCTTGAGGATTTTGAAAATGCGGATTTTGCATATGCTCCGCCTTTCTCTACTGCAATCCATCCTTTTGTACAGGTGGCATATATCCTGCTTAATAAGATCAACGGAACACTGGTCAGCATGACTCCTGCAGAATATGCAGAAGGCAAAGCAAAAGACTATAAAGTGATCGATGTAAATCCGCAGCCTTCAATCCGTGGCGCTATGTTTGTAGATCTTGCCAAAGTAAACGGAGAAATAGAGGGGCTGGATAAAGAAGATAAGCTTCTTCTGGTGTGTGCAAAAGGAAAGAGGGGATATTTCCTTCAGAATCGTCTTCGTCAGTTTGGCTATAAGAATACAGCAGTACTTGAGGGAGCAAGATTCTTTAATGACATTAAGATTTCCAATGCATCCGGAAGCATTTCTCCGGAAGAAGAAAAACGTGTAAAAGCACTGGGATTTTTGAAAGATAAGAATACAGAAGATAAGTTTAATGGCCGTGTTATCACAAGAAACGGAAAGATCACAGCTGAAGAAGCCAGAACTATTGCAGAGGCGGCTGAGATGTTCGGAAGCGGTGAGGTGACTATGACATCCCGCCTTACCATGGAAATTCAAGGAGTTCCTTTTGATAATATCGAGCCTCTTCGGGAGTATCTCATGCAGGCAGGTCTGGAGACGGGAGGAACCGGATCTAAAGTAAGACCGGTGGTTTCCTGTAAAGGAACTACATGTCAGTATGGACTGATCGATACCTTTGGACTTTCAGAAGAGATTCACGAGAGATTTTTCCATGGCTATGCAGATGTGAAGCTTCCTCATAAATTTAAAATTGCTGTAGGCGGATGCCCGAATAACTGTGTGAAACCTGATCTTAACGACCTGGGAATCATTGGCCAGCGTATTCCGCAGATTGATCCGGAAAAATGTAAAGGATGCAAGATCTGCCGTATTGAAAAGAATTGCCCGATCCATGTTGCAAAAGTAGAAAACGGAAAGATCGTTATTGATGAAAATGCATGCAACCATTGCGGACGCTGTGTAGGAAAATGTCCGTTCCATGCCATTGAAGATTATACAAACGGCTACCGTGTTTACATTGGAGGACGCTGGGGCAAAAAAGTTGCCCAGGGACGTTACCTGGACAAGGTGTTTACAGATAAAGAAGAAGTGCTTTCCATTGTAGAAAAAGCCATCCTTCTTTTCCGCGAACAGGGAAATACAGGAGAACGTTTTGCAGATACCGTAGCACGCATCGGATTTGAAAATGTGCAGGAACAGCTTCTTTCCGATGAACTTCTTGGACGAAAAGAAGAAAACATCAAAGCACAGAAACACCTTACAGGCGGAGCGACCTGCTGATAAAAATACACAAAGGCGCAGTTTCCTTATGGAGACTGCGTTTTTCTGTGCCGGAAAATAAATGGTCAAAAAAAAGAAGATTTTGTTTTGCAGATA
>NZ_CABVDF010000278.1:0-3081 GCF_902497045.1 uncultured Blautia sp.
GTTTTTCGGATCAACGAAAAACTTCACAATGTAAAACAGGGCCTTGCCCTAACAATAAAAGTCTATGAACAGATTACAATCCATCTGTCCATAGACTTTTTATTTACACAGAATTATATTATTTCTTAGAATTTGCCTTCTTTCGCAGCTTCCTCGATGTAAACAGCGATGTCCGTAAATTCAAGGGCTATCGACCATTTTGTTTCCTACTCGTTTCCTATTCACCAATTTTGGTACTTTTTCAGCAATTCTCAAGCCAATTTTATATCTCAATTCCGTCATAAACATAGCCTGTTTCCTGCCAAAATTTCATCGGTGATATGTAGTAATCATACTGGCTGCTACCCTCTTTCTTGAAGGCCACCCCAAATGTGAGTAAACCCTGGATAATTCCCTGTCTCACAAACTGAGGATCTTTCTTCATTACTCTTGCAGCTACATTCACCGGTACATTTTCGCCAGTAAATCTTGGTACTTCTAACCATACCTTCTTTTCTTCCATTTGTCAACTCTCCCTCCAATATAATTTTCCATATACCCAGTCCAGCAATTTCAATGCGATCATTCCTGGTGCCAGCATTACCAGCACCACCAAAAGAAAAATCCGGCCAGCACTGCTGCCGCAAACTCACCTTTCCTAGTTTTATCGCACCACTCAGCTCTCGGACATATTCCTTCATCAGTATAGCACTTGCCATCACATTCGTCTCCTCGCTGCCACATCTCCCTCACCCCTTTTCTGCAAGGGCTTTTCCAACCGCTTCCATAATGTTCTCTGCCTTTGCTGGTCCGATTCCCTTTACTGTCAAAAGGATTTCTCTTAGCTCATCTGCCTTCAATCCTTCGGAGTCTACCTTGCCCTGGTTATATGCGTTCATGTAATACCGCGACAAGTAGTTGGACATATCCTGGTGGTCCATTTTCTTAATTTCCTTATACATCTTTCGGTTCAAAACCATCTGCTTTGCCATGACTACTCGCCCTCTCTTCCGTCAATTCGATATACCGCATCATCGTAATAAGGGTATATCCGTCCATTATTTCTTCCGGTTCTTGTATCTCTGATGCGGAACGGATCTTCTCCTAAACCGTCTACTTCCTTTCCCATGAATACTACACCTTTTCCGCTCAGCGGATGATCTTTGCATCTGAAGTGTACAACATCACCCACCTGCATCTCTCTTCCATCTTTCGCATATTTACCTGTCTTCATCTTCTTTTACCTTCTTTCTATCTCTTGCTGCTGATCTAAACATCATAAGTAGCATTTCTGATACCGGTTTGCTCCGATCATGTCTCTTGGCTTTCTTTATGCAGGTTAATTCTGTCCCATCCAAAACATATACACCAACGTAGTGTGGGACCTCCAATGAAATCGTTGCGTAAATCTTCTCCGGCATTACCAGGTAATTATAATCTCCGAGGAAATTCAAGCCATGCCCCGAGCGAAAATCCTCTACAGATGATTTCACTTCATAACAGTAAAAGTCTCCTTTTTCTATTCCTGACACCGTATTATTAACCGGCTTATATCTCATATAATCAACTCTGACTGCATGGTTTGTGGAGTAATCAAATGTCACTTCCTTAGCCCAATATATCCGAGGATCATTATACGGATTGATTTTCTTTTCAAGTGCCAGAGACAACATAGCTGTTATCTCTGGTCTTCTGCTCACTCTTTCTTCTCCTTCCTGTACAGTTCAGATGTTCCTTCTACCACATTTTTTTCTTCATCATTTAAAAATTGGAACCCATACTGCTCCAATACTTTGTAGAACGCCTTTACTTTCTCACCCCTAGTTGTGCTGTATGTATAATTCCACTCAACCAAGTCTGCGTCTGCAACCATTGCCGATACTAAACAGAGAAGTTTCTGCAATACACTGAGTCCCTGCATTTTCTTCTTTGCTGCCTCGATCTCTTCTTTCGGCGCATTATAGACTTCGCAGCCAACAAAAAATTGAATCAACTTGTTATGCCCTGCGAAAGCTTCCCAATGCATCATCTGTTCAAAAAGATCTGCCTCGACCTGTTTCTCATCTGTAACTTTATCAATTCTTCCAGACAGAATACCTTCAATGAACACTTTTCTTGTATTTGCCGCCTCTTTCAGAATTACCTTGATCTGTTTCTTGTTACGCATATTCTGCTTTTTTGCTTCCTCTTCCGGTGTAAGTGTCTTCTTTCCCTTCTTTCTCTTACGGATCACGTACAATGTTCCGTATCTTTCCAGGTAAAACATTGACTCACCATTATCCTCGAACTTCATCGTCTTAGGCGGTTCCTTGTCAAGGCTGTAATCCTTCATACGTTCCCACTTATCCGTGTAAAATTCACTGTTTGCTTCCTTCGGAGCTTTCTTCAATCCCAGCTTCTTCATTTCGGCAACATAAAGTTTCATATTTTCCTGCTGTTTCTGTTCTCTCTGAGCATTGATTGCACGTCTTGCCAGATCCCTAGAATCCGTAGAATCCTTCAAAATTTTATCTCTGATCTTAATATCCTTGATCTTCTCCAGTTCGTACAAATCTGTAAGTGTCAACTGGTAGCCATCCTGTCTCTCCTTCTCCTGCAAAGTTTTAGAATCCAATTTCGCAATATTCAAGCGATGCTTAATAGTCTTCTTACTGAATCCGGTCTTTTCTGCGATTGTATCTTCTGTCTCTCCCAAATCGAGCATCAGCTGAAAACCCTGCGCCTGTTCCCAAATCGTCAAATCATTACGCTGCATATTTTCTTCCAGCATGATTGACAACTGCTCTTTTCGACTCAACCCTTCCGCAATCCTACACGGCAATTCTTCCAATCCGGCCAACTTTGACGCTTCATGCCGGCGGTTTCCGATCAGCGCATAATACTCTCCTGGTTGGCCTTCCACTGGGACTACTGTTAAATTCTGCAAACATCCCTGCTTCTTCATTGACTCTGCCAATTCTTGTAGATCTCCAAGATTCTTTCTTGGATTCTCTGGATGTGAATGAATATGTTCCGTTTTTATATATACAACATTTCCTCTTCTATCACTCATTTTTTCTTCCTTTCCTAATTTGCAAACTTCAAAACGCTTTTAATCAATTT
>NZ_CABVDF010000279.1:0-3076 GCF_902497045.1 uncultured Blautia sp.
GTGCTTTTTGGATTATTTATTTAATTTTTATTACTTAAATACTGCTCTATACTGCTCATAGCAGCTTCTTCATCTTCTCCATTAGCGGAAAGAGTGATCTCCTCACCTGAATCCAGCCCAAGAGTCATCATACCCATAATGCTCTTTGCATTAACTTTCTTTTTACCGATCTCCACATAAATCTCGCTGTTAAACTGGCTGGCCACCTGTACCAGCTGCGCCACCGGGCGTGCCTCAAGTCCAGTAGACAGTTGAATTGTGACAGGTTTTTTAATCATAATTGCTCCTCCTTGTTATTCCTCAGTTCATCTGCAATTTCACTAAGTTTCCTGAGCCTGTGATTCACTCCAGATTTGCCAACCTGAGGATTTAGCATCATGCCTAATTCTTTTAGTGTAGCTTCCGGATACTGCAGTCTCAGTTCCGCAGTTTCTGCAAGTCCTTCTGTCAGGGACTGAAATCCCATTCTGCTCTCTATGAGCTTGATGTCTTCGATCTGCTTCACTGCCGCACTTACCGTCTTATTAATGTTTGCTGTTTCGCAGTTTACTTTCCGGTTCACAGAATTTCTCATTTCTTTCAGAATCCGGATATTTTCCAGATTCATCAGAGCCACATTTGCCTCCATGACTGCCAGAATATCTACGATCTGCGCACCCTCTTTCACATAGACCACATATGATTTTTTACGCAGAACAATTTTAGCATCTATCTGGAAACTACGGATAAGTTCCTGCAGCTGTTCTGCTTTCTGACGATCCGGACATACGATTTCAAAATGATACCCTTTCTCAGGATCACTTATAGAGCCGGACGCAAGAAAAGCACCGCGGATAAAAGCCCGCTTACAGCAGCTTTGCTGTGTTACCAGACTGTTGTCTGAGCAAAGAGATTCCCCATCTGCTTTACTTAGGGAAAGTTTCGTCCCCTGAAGAATATTCCTGATCTCATCAGGATTTCTGATTTCTACATAATATAGATTTCCCTTCTTCATTTGACGGCTTTCGCGGACAGCAATCTCTGTCTCTATATTAAATGTTTTTTGTAATAATGTAAAGCCTTTTCTTACGACTGCTGCATTTTCTGTCTGCAGCCGAAGTTTCCCCTCAGAAGTAACCCTTCCACAGGCGCACAGCAGCGCTGCTGTCTCCGCTATCCTGCAGTGTCGGGCAGGACTGATCTGTCTGGAAAGTTCTTCCTTCACCATCCCTGAAAAAGACAATTTCCATTTCTCCTGTTCTGTTATTTTTTCAGAAGCGCATCCTTTCCTATATCACGGTGTTCCAGCCGTATTCCGTATTCAGCAGTTTCCTGCAGACGTCCATGAAGCACTCTGGCAAGTGTTACCGATCTGTGCCTTCCGCCTGTACAGCCGATGGCAATAACAAGACTGGTTTTTCCCTCTCTGACATAATTAGGAATCAAAAATCGGATCATATCTGTAAGCTTATCTGCAAACTCTCCCGCAGCCGGACTGTCCATTACATATTCATAGACGTCATCATCCATTCCTGTATGAGGTCGCAGTTCATCAATATAATACGGATTCGGCAAAAACCTCACATCGAAAACAAGATCCGCATCGTCGGGTATACCATACTTAAAACCAAACGACAGAACAGATATCACCATATTTCCAAATTTTCCATTATCCACAAAAATACGGTTAACTTCTTTTTTCAGTTCCCGTGTAAGAAGTCTGGTGGTGTCAATGATATAATCCGCTCTCTCTTTCAAAAAGCGCATTTTTTCCCGTTCCTGACGAATTCCCTCATCTACCCGTCCATACATAGCAAGAGGATGGCTTCTTCGTGATTCCTTATATCTTTTTACAAGAACACGGTCATCTGCATCCAAAAACAATATTTCAAATTCATATCCTGCTTCATTTAACTGATCCAGTACATGCTCCAGTTCTTCCAGAGATCTTCCGCTTCTGGCATCAATCCCTATTGCGGCATTCTGAACATCCTCCCCCTGCATCCCTGCCATCAGAGACACAAATTTACTTACAAGGGGGATCGGAAGATTATCCACGCAAAAATAGCGGGCATCCTCCAGCATTTTCAGAGCAGTACTTTTCCCTGCTCCGGATAAACCTGTTACAATCACAAGACGCATCTCTTATCTCCCGTAAAAAAGTTAAAATTCTCCCAAAAATTTCACCTCTGGCTCCAGTGTCACTCCAAACTTCTCATAAACTGTATGAATCACGTGATCCATCAGTGCCCTTACATCTTTGGCAGTAGCTCCTCCTGCATTAATGACAAAGCCACAATGCTTCTCGGATACCTGTGCCCCGCCGATGCGGCAGCCCCGCAGTCCGCTGTCCATGATCAGTTTCCCTGCAAAGTATCCTTCCGGACGCTTAAATGTACTTCCTGCACTTGGAAAATCCAACGGCTGTTTTTCTGTTCGTCTGTCTGACAGCTCCTTCATTCTGGAACGTATCTCTTCCTGATTGCCTTCCTCAAGAGAGATTACCGCTTCTAATACCAGATATCCGGAAGTTTTTATAATACTGGTACGGTATCCCATCTCCAGTTTTTCTGCAGGGATCGTCAGTATCTCCCCTTCTCCGGTAAGAACTACAGCCTCTTTTAATACATCTTTCATTTCTCCGCCATAAGCGCCTGCATTCATCACCACTGCGCCTCCCAGCGTCCCGGGAATTCCTCCGGCAAATTCGAATCCTGTCAGAGAAGCATTTTTGGCAGCCACTGCAACAGATGACAGAAGCGCGCCGGCACAGGCACGGATCTGTTTTCCTTCTACAGTGATCTCCGACATATTACGATCCATCTGGATAATCACGCCCCGGTATCCTTTGTCACTTACAAGAAGATTGCTTCCATTCCCTAAAACAAAAAAAGGGATCTGTTCCTTTTTGCACAGCTTTACCACATCTGCAATCTGCTGCTTTTCTTCCGGCATGGTAAATATATCAGCCGGTCCTCCGATCCGAAAAGTTGTATGATTGCTCATTGGCTCATCAAAAAGTACCCTTTCCTTTCCCAGAAGTTCAATAAATTTCTGTCTGATCTCTTCTTTCACAGATTCTTTTCCTCACACTTTC
>NZ_CABVDF010000280.1:0-3073 GCF_902497045.1 uncultured Blautia sp.
CATAAAGGAGATTTTACATGAAAACATTACAGGATTATATTGACAAATTAAACAGCCTTAACTTCAAAGAAATGTACAACAACGATTTCTTCTGGACATGGGACAAAACAGACGATGAGCTTGAGGCTGTATTTACCGTTGCTGACGCTCTTCGTTTCATGAGAGAGAACAATATTTCCACCAAAGTATTCGAAAGCGGTCTTGGAATCTCTATCTTCCGTGACAACTCTACAAGAACACGTTTCTCTTTTGCATCTGCATGTAACCTTCTTGGTCTTGAAGTTCAGGATCTGGACGAGAAAAAATCTCAGATCGCACATGGCGAAACAGTTCGTGAAACTGCAAACATGGTTTCCTTTATGGCTGATGTGATCGGTATCCGTGACGATATGTATATCGGCAAAGGACATGCTTATCAGAAAGAATTTATGGACGCTGTAACAGAAGGAAATAAAGACGGCATTCTTGAGCAGAGACCGACTCTTGTAAACCTTCAGTGTGACGTTGACCATCCGACACAGTGTATGGCTGATATGCTGCACATCATCCATGAATTCGGCGGTGTTGAAAACCTGAAGGGCAAAAAACTTGCCATGACCTGGGCATACTCTCCTTCCTATGGAAAACCACTTTCTGTTCCTCAGGGTGTGATCGGTCTTATGACACGTTTCGGTATGGACGTTGTTCTTGCTCATCCGGAAGGATATGACGTAATGCCTGAAATTGAAGAGATCGCAAAGAAAAATGCCGAAGCTACCGGCGGTTCTTTCACAAAAACAAACAGCATGGAAGAAGCATTTAAAGATGCTGATATCGTTTATCCGAAGAGCTGGGCTCCATTTGCAGCCATGGAAAAACGTACCAACCTTTACGGCGAGGGCGATTTCGACGGAATCGACAAACTGGAAAAAGAGCTTCTTGCTCAGAACGCACAGCACAAAGACTGGGCTTGCACCGAAGAGCTTATGAAAACAACAAAAGACGGAAAAGCTCTCTATCTGCACTGCCTGCCGGCTGACATCACAGGCGTAAGCTGCGAGACAGGTGAGGTTGATGCAAGTGTATTTGACCGCTACAGAATCCCGCTTTACAAAGAAGCAAGCTTTAAACCATATGTGATCGCTGCTATGATCATGCTGTCCAAATTTGAGAAACCTCAGGATATCCTCAAGAAACTGGAAGTAAAAGCAGCGCCAAGAATCCTTAAATAAATTCTTCTAAAAGAGTAACAGGGCCTGTGGAGCATTGTTCTGCAAGGCCCTTCTCTTTTCTTACCATTCAGGAGGTTTTTACATGTATAAGCGTAAACGAATCGTTATTGCACTGGGAGGAAATGCATTGGGGAATACTCTCCCGGAACAGATGGAAGCTGTAAAAACAACAGCAAAAGCACTCTGCGACCTGATCGAAGACGGACATCAGGTAGTCGTTGTCCATGGGAACGGACCTCAGGTAGGTATGATCAACAATGCTATGGCGGCACTTTCCCGGGAAGACAGCAATCAGCCCAACACACCTCTTTCCGTATGTGTGGCAATGAGCCAGGCATATATCGGGTATGATCTTCAGAATGCACTCCGCGAGGAGCTCCGCAAAAGAGGATTTGTACGTACCCCGGTGGTCACTGTAGTTACACAGGTACGAGTTGATCCAGAGGATCCCGCCTTCCAGAATCCCAGCAAGCCTATCGGTCATTTTATGACAAAAGAAGAAGCAGAACATGCAGAAAAAGCATATGGATACATCACAAAGGAAGATGCAGGCCGCGGCTACCGTCGTGTAGTAGCCTCTCCAAAGCCTGTAGAAATTGTAGAGCAGGATGCCATCAACAGCCTGGTTGACGCTAATAAGATCGTTATCTGCTGCGGAGGCGGCGGAATCCCGGTAACCCTTCAGGGAGATCACTTAAAAGGCGCTTCTGCCGTGATCGACAAAGATTTTGCCAGCTGTCTTCTTGCCAAAGAACTGGATGCAGATATGCTGATCATCCTGACTGCAGTAGAAAAGGTTGCTATTAACTTTGGTAAAGAAAATCAGGAATGGCTCAGTGAGCTTACTGTAGAAGAAGCAAAAAAATATGTAGAGGAAGGACATTTTGCTGCAGGTTCTATGCTTCCTAAGGTGCAGGCAGCCATGGACTTCGCTTCTTCCGGCAAAGGACGTACTGCTATGATCACACTTCTGGAAAAGGCCAAAGACGGAATCCAGGGAAAAACAGGAACCACGATTCATCTGTAAACAAAAAAGATCCAGCGAATTTTCATATTTTTTCGGGACAGATGTCCGAAAAAAACAGAATGATCCGCTGGATCTTATTTTGTTCTGTATGTTCTGTTCTTTTAAGAAAAATGATGCTTTTCCGCTTCCTCTTCTACCAGACGTACCGTCTCCTCAGAAGGATTGGAAATTACTGCTGCAGCAATGACCTCGCAGGGAGGATTCCCCTTTACACTCTCTACAGCTGCTGTCACGGCAGAAACATCACCACTTAAAAACACAGTGGCATGACCGCCGCACTTTGTATTCCAGGTACGAAAAGCTACGTCAGATGTCTTCAGCATCTGATCGATCACCAGGATGGCATTGCTGCTTCCCAGCACTTCTACCAGTCCGAATGCTCCATATCTCATATTGATTTCCTCACTTTATCCAGAATTATTTGTTAATAGTCATTGCAAGCGCTGTTTCCGTATCCTCTGTCGGAGAAGCAATAATGGTGTGGCTTACAACCTTACCCAGAGGCTTTGCTGTCTCAAGTGCCACCTCCATAGCTGCATTTACATCAGAAACAGAACCTCTTATCTTCACACAGGCGCCGCTTTTCAGACGGTTACGCTCCACACTCTGGATTTTTACATTTGCTGCCTTGGATGCAGCGTCAAGAGCTACAAAGCAGGCAACCAGATTATCCAGTTCAAATACACCCACTGCCATGCCGTTATAATTCTCAGCCATAATACCTCCCACTTTTCTTACCAGAAAATTTCTCTATTGTTGTATTTAATACCAGTATACCTGTTTTTCAGTAAAAATACAAGTGAAATCAACAAGAAAAAAGAAATCATATGTGGTT
>NZ_CABVDF010000281.1:0-3050 GCF_902497045.1 uncultured Blautia sp.
AGTATTCATTACTACATGAAATCAACATCTATGTTTAGACTAAATTCAGGAGGCGATTCTAATGAAACTGAAACTAAAAGACCCATGGAGCGCGATCACACATGGTATTGCCGTACTTCTGGCCTGTGCCGGGGCTGCTCCCCTTCTTATAAAAGCTGCCCGTGCAGAAGATACTCTTCATATTACTGCGCTTGCCGTATTTATCCTGACAATGATCCTTTTATATACAGCCAGCACCATTTATCATTCTGTAGATTCTACGGAAAAAGTCAACCGGAGACTGCGAAAAATCGATCACATGATGATCTTTATCATGATCGCAGGAAGCTATACTCCAGTATGCCTCATCGCCCTTCACAACAGAGTCGGTTATATTCTCTGCGGACTTGTATGGACGATCGCCATAGCCGGAATCCTGCTGAAAGGTTTTTGGATCAACTGCCCAAAATGGCTTTCCTCGGTACTGTATATTGGAATGGGATGGCTCTGTGTACTTGCCTTTGTCCCCATCTTCCATTCTCTTCCCAGAGCCGGATTTAACTGGCTTCTGGCAGGCGGCATTATCTACACCATCGGCGGAATCATTTACGGACTGAAGCTCCCTATCTTTAACTCAAAGCACAAAAGCTTCGGTTCCCATGAAATTTTTCATGTGTTCATTATGCTTGGAAGCGCCTGCCACTTTATTGTCATGTATTTCTTTATCTCGACTATGCCTTTATAAAAAATTTCCCCCTTGCCCTTCCTATATTGATGCCTGAAGGGTAAGGGGATTTTTGTTTTTAAAATTCCATTAATCTGTCCTTCTGTTTCCGGGTCAGCTTTTTAATCTGACATTCTCTTTTCATAGCCTCCTCTTTCGTAGCAAATCCTTCATAGTATGCTAGCGTAACCGGGCGCTTTGCCTTCGTATATTTCGCACCGCTCCTGCTCTCATTATGTGCTTTCAGACGCTTTTCAAGACAGTTTGTCCACCCGGTATAAAGACTTCCGTCTGCACATCGGACCATATAAGTATAATTCATCTTCTGCTCCTTTTATGTAAAGGACAACTGCCCTTCATCAAAGCAGCCATCCCTGTATTGCATTTCCTTACATCTATGATCAAGCAGCCGGTATATTATTGTGCATCACTTATTCCCAAAACCATTTCTCACAAAAATATTACGGGAATACAGAAAAAGCAGGTAGGAGAACTGCCGACTGCGGATTTTTATTCCCACCTGCTTTTATTATACGTTGTTTTTTATTTTTTGTGAATCACTGTTCTTTGTTTATTCCGGAAGATACGCAATGGGATCCACAGGCTCCCCATCTTTTTTCATAGCAAAATAAAGATTGCTGCCTTCTTCACTGTAATATTTTGTAGGAGATGCAATATAGCCGATCACAGCGCCTTTTTCTATTGTCTGACCCTCTTCCACTGCCAGATCCTTCAGCTGTCCGTAAACAGCCTGATAACCGCTTCCAAGCTCCATGGTAACTGTAGTTCCGGTCTGTACGTTTTCCTCAATGGAATAAACTGTTCCCGGCACAGATGCCAGAACCGGAGCGCCTTCCACCGCCTGGACTGCAATAGCAGGACTTAATTTATACTGGTCAAGTGTAGGAAAATATACCGTCTGGTCCATATTGTAATCCAGCAGGATATTTCCATTTACCGGCCATTCCATCTGTGTCTCCTCAGAAAAGCTCAGAGAAGGAGCTGCAGCAGCGCCTGCTGCCGTTTCCGTATCCTGCTGCACTTCCTGCATATTTTCTTCTGTCCCCTGGATCTGCTCATCCGGTAACTCTTCCGTATCTGTATTTTGTTCCTCTTCATTGTCTGTTCCGGTATTTTTTCTCTCTTCCAGGATATTTCCTCCTGCATTTTCCATATCCGCTTCTACCTGACTGGTGTCTGCATCCACTGAAAATTCTTCCTCTGCATCTTCTGATCTGTCTTCCTCCATACTGACCAGCTCTTTTTCTTCCTGGATATTTTTTTCCGGCTTTGATGTACCAAACTGATAAACCCCGATTCCTGCGGCAGCAATCACTGCCAGAAGAGCTACATTTACGGTATACTTTGCAATTCTGTTTTTTGTCATATTCCTTTCACCTCTGCTTATAATCATTTCTGTATTTATAGAGTGTCCAGAATATGTAAGTCTATACACAGAATCCCTGCTTTCTGTCAATATTTTGCCGGAAGATATCAGCTATCCTTCATAAACAGCCAGTTCCATGCCTGGAAAATATGTTTCCAGAATTTCCTTCCAGTCGCTTCCTTTTTTTGCCATTTCATTTCCCCCATTCTGAGAAAATCCCAGTCCATGTCCTCTTCCTTTACATAAAAAGCGGATCTGTTCTCCTATTTTCTGAACAGAAAAATTAGTCGAAGCAAGTGACATTCCTCTTGCAAACGACTCTCCTTCAAGAAGATTTCCGTCTGCAGACAGGCTCTTTATATAGCCGGATGACTCTCTTTCTCTAATATTCAGACTGGAAGGCATCTGCTGCAAAGGAATATATGTACTGTTCAGATAAAAGGGAGATTCCTTATCCACACTGCTGTCTACTGACTTTAAATAAGCATACTGATCATTATGAAAGGCCTCCTTCCCGTCTCTTGTCACTCCCCCGCTGATCTCATGGTAAGGAACCAGATTCAATTTTCCATTTGCAGTCAGCACCTGCCCTTCTGTTTCTTCTGCTGCCATTTCATATACAGAATCCGGTATTTTCCACAGATTTTTTTCATTTCCTGTTTCCTGAAGAGCCTGTAAAAAATTAGTCTCTTCTATTTTCCGAAGAAAATTTGTTCTTGCGATCACAGCCTGTGCCTTTATTGCTTCTTTCTGATACTCTTCCGGAATCTGTCGGGATACCAGTACCGGAATAAACATTTCCGGATCAGGGCTGTGATTGAGAATAGCTGCTTCAATTCCGTTAATTGCTATAGTCAGCAAATACGGAACAAAAAACAGGGACAGCAAAACCGAATACCGAAAAGTCTCCTTCTTTTTCATAATATTTTGTCCTTATGTATTTTTCTTAATATATGTCAT
>NZ_CABVDF010000282.1:0-2984 GCF_902497045.1 uncultured Blautia sp.
AGCTGTAAAAAGGACTGTGACCTTCCGGATAGGAAAAGCTATTATGTTTGTACCCAGATTAATTGTAAAGTTGTTGAAATCTCTGATCGGGAAAGAGAAAAAGAAAGAGGGATAATATGAAACTTGAGACAATGAGGAAAAAAATTCTGATTTTCTTAGTGGTTTTTGCAGCGGTGTTCTTGTTTGGAAGCAGACCGGCAGAGGCTACTCCTGTAAAGTATAAAGTGGTTTTTGCAGATTCAAAAGGAAAAGTATCCTCAGAAAGGTTTCGAAAATGGGCATGCAAGGCAGAAAAAAATACTTATATTAATCTTCCGGAAGTCTCTGCTTCCGGGTATCGGTACTACTGGGTTCTTAAAACAGGACAAAAAGAAAAATTTTATGATCCGGGAGATCGTTTCCGTGTAAAAGAAAATACTAAATTTTATCTTTACCGATATAAACTGTACCAGGTCAGGTTTTATACTCATGATGGAAAGCGGGAGTATATTTCAAAGAGAAAACTAATGGATAAAAGGCAGTCGGTTACACTTCCTTCTGTGCCATGCGGAAGTACGTATAAAGGGATAGGCTGGACAAGTACAGTGAACGGAAGATATATCAGGAAGCCTGGAACAAAGGCTGCTGTAACTGGGAATATGAAATTTTATGCAGCAATAGAAAAGACGTCCTCTGTAACACTGAGATATTCCAATGGAAAATTATACCGAAGAATTTATACATCATCACAGCAGATTCCGGCATTTCCGGCAG
This sequence comes from uncultured Blautia sp., assembly GCF_902497045.1. Taxonomy (NCBI): domain Bacteria; kingdom Bacillati; phylum Bacillota; class Clostridia; order Lachnospirales; family Lachnospiraceae; genus Blautia; species uncultured Blautia sp. The sequence goes on from NZ_CABVDF010000282.1 coordinate 754, forward strand.
TAGGTCTGAGAAATGGCGATATGGTTCTGGGGTGGTCAAGAGAAAAGGGAAAAACTATGGATCCGGAGTATATGACCGGAGACAGGATTCCTTCAAAAACAGGAACTTATTATATGGTAACCTTTCCGAAAGAAAGTGACAGGAAGCCTTCCGGTCTGTATATGCCGAACCGATATGACAGAGTATACTGGGTAGGGGATTCCAGAACAGTGGGGATTGCAGGTCTTATTAAAAAAGATGTTTCTCCGAATGTGAGCTTTATATGCAAAGGAAGCCAGGGACTGGAATGGTTTAGAAAAACTGCATTTAAACAGTTGTATTCTCAGGTTCGAAACAGACCAAAACAGGAAAAAAAGGCTGTGATCATTAATTTAGGAGTAAACGATCTTTATAATATCAATGCCTACCTCAGGGTTATGCCGGAATATGCCAGAAAATTAAAGGCTTATAACTGCAAAATGTACTATATGTCTGTAAATCCGGTAAACAGTGCGATGATGAGAAATTTTACTCATCGAAATCCGTACAGATCAGAAAAAAAAGTGCATGATTTTAACCAGAGGATTTACAAAGGGCTTTGTACAGGGAAGTCAAAAACATTTACTTATATTGACTGCTGCAGTTATTTAGAAAGAAAAGGATGGATCAGTAATCGTTATGATGGGGGAATATTGGATGGCCTTCATTATTCCAATGGGACATCTTTGAGAATCTATCAATACGGTATGAAAATGCTGGATAAAAAATAAGAAAGACTGCGAAGCGGCAGAAAGGAAAAAAATGAAACGCGTTATCACATATGGAACCTTTGATCTTCTCCATTACGGACATATTAATCTTTTGCGCAGGGCAAAACAGCAGGGAGATTATCTGATCGTTGCTTTGTCTACAGATGAGTTTAACTGGAATGAAAAGAGAAAAAAATGTTATTTCTCTTATGAAAAAAGAAAACAGCTTCTGGAAGCTATCCGCTATGTAGATCTGGTGATCCCGGAAGAAAGCTGGGAACAGAAGCGCACAGACGTAAAAGAATATCATGTAGATACCTTTGTGATGGGAGATGACTGGGAAGGAAAATTTGATTTTCTGAAGGAAGAGGGATGCGAAGTTGTTTACCTCCCTCGTACACCGGAAATTTCCAGCAGCCAGATCAAAGAAGATCTTCATGCAAATGAAAAAAATTAAAGGGCTGACCGGGATCATATCCCGGTCAGTTTGTCTAAGGAGGAAAAACGATACCCCATTCCTTCCCATTTTGTAAGCAGTTCATCCAGAATAGCGGCATTGGTAGAAGAGGTATTATGAAGCAAAACAATGGCGCCGGGATGTATTCGTGTCAGAAGCTTGTCAAATGCTTCCTGACTGGAGGGCTGCTGATCCTGAAGCCAGTCTACATAAGCAAGACTCCAGAAAAAAGTGGAATAGCCCAGATCTTTTGCCATAGAAAGATTTTGGATATTATAGATTCCCTGAGGCGGACGATAATATTTTTTCATTTCTTTTCCGGTGATATTTTTGTATAGCTCTTCTACCTGCTGCAGCTCCTTTTGAAAAGAACTGATGTCTGAGATCCGGGACATATCCGGATGTGTCATGGTGTGATTTCCTACAGTATGACCTTCTGAAACGATTCTTTTTATCAGATCCGGATTGTCTGAAATAAAATTTCCTACAACAAAAAAAGCTGCAGGAGCCTTATGTTTTTTCAGAGCATCCAGTATAGCAGGTGTGTTTCCGTTTTCGAATCCTGCATCAAAAGTAAGATAAAGTACTTTTTCAGCGGTATCCTGGGCAAAATACGCATTATATTTTTTTAGCTCTTCTATGGAAGCATTTCCTACAGGTCGTTTCCCCTTTTCCTGAAAGCTGAGTCCCCAGCTGTCGGAAGATGCGGAAAGGACAGAGGCAGCTGTACTTTCTGAAATGCTGGGAACAGAAGAGGTTTCTTGAAAGTTCCGGCTGAGCCAGGTAACAAGGCTTCCTGTACAGGATCCCAGAAGAAAAGCTCCTGCAAGGATTGCGGTAATTCTGCATCCGCGTGAATAGCGGGTAAAAATGGAGCAGATGAAATTACGAGATGATCTCATGTTTTTCCCCGGTGTTTTTTTACAGTATATGAGCGATCAGAAAAAATAAAACCAGGGAAAGGGAACTCTTTTTTTAGAGAGTGAAAGGAAAGTTCCTAAGAGGAAAAATTAAAATATAACAAAAATGTGAAATAAAGATGAAGT
>NZ_CABVDF010000283.1:0-2969 GCF_902497045.1 uncultured Blautia sp.
AAAATATGAGTATATTTTTCTTGGGAAAGGATCACTATATCTATGAAAACCATTGGTTTTATCGGCCTCGGTCTTATTGGAGGCTCTATTGCAAAAACGATCCGCAGAGTTCATCCGGATTACCATATTCTGGCCTATGCCAGACACAGAGAAACCCTGGCTGCCGCACTGAGCAGCGGAGTTATTGACGGTGTACTGGAAGAAAAAGACGAAAGATATCACAACTGTGATTATATTTTCCTCTGTGCTCCGGTAGAATATAACATTCAATATCTGAAATATTTAAAAGAGGTTATCTCGGATGAATGCATCATTACAGATGCAGGCAGTGTCAAGGGTCCTATTCATCAGGCAGTAGAGGAAATCGGGCTGGATCATAATTTTATCGGCGGGCACCCCATGGCAGGCTCAGAACGCTCCGGCTTTGCCAATTCTTCTGATCACCTGTTGGAAAACGCCTATTATATTCTAACTCCAGGAGGGGAGGTTCCTTTAAATAAGCTTACGGAATTTTCAGAGCTTATCGACTCCCTGGGCGCTATCCCCATGGTGCTTACTGCCGAAGAGCATGATTTTATCACAGCAGGAGTCAGTCATCTGCCTCACATTATCGCCTCCTCACTGGTAAATCTGGTAAGTGCTCTCGATAATGATGCAGAATATATGAAGACCATTGCAGCCGGCGGTTTCCGGGATATTACCAGGATCGCCTCCTCATCTCCTGTTATGTGGCAGCAGATCTGTCTAGAAAACACCAGAAATATTTCCGCAGTGCTGGATGAATATATCCGTATGCTGATCCAGATACGCTGCTCTGTTGACAACAAAGAGGCGGATCAGCTCTATCAGCTTTTTGCCGCTTCCAGAGATTACCGGGATTCTATTGATGTTACCTCAAAAGGACCTATCACCAGAGCATATGTCCTCTATCTCGACATCGTTGATGAAGCTGGCGGAATCGCAACTATTGCCACGATTCTTGCCATGGATAAGATCAATATCAAGAATATCGGAATCATACATAACCGGGAATTTGAACAGGGTGTACTGAAAATAGAATTTTATGAAGAGGATGCCATGAACCGGGCAAGCGCTCTTTTAAAGAAACGAAACTATATTGTTTACGAACGGTAGGTATCTATTATGAAAATAAAAAAACAGACCGGACTGAGAGGAACTCTTACAGTTCCGGGAGACAAATCCATTTCTCACAGAGCTGTAATGTTTGGTGCTCTTGCAAAAGGTACCACAAGAATCACTCATTTTCTGGAAGGGGCTGACTGTCTCTCTACAATCTCCTGTTTCCGTAAAATGGGAATTGAAATAGAAAGGAACCAGGATCAGATCCTTGTCCATGGAAAAGGACTGCACGGGCTGCAGGCTCCTTCCGGCATTCTGGATGTGGGAAACAGCGGCACCACAACAAGACTGATCTCCGGGATTCTTGCAGGTCAAAATTTTTCCTCAGAAATTGACGGAGACGCTTCCATCCGCACCCGGCCTATGAAAAGAATCATGGCTCCTCTGGCTTCCATGGGAGCTGATATTATAAGCAGAAACAACAACGGCTGCGCGCCTCTTATAATTACCGGAAAGCCGCTTCATGCAGTCCATTATGACTCTCCCGTAGCATCCGCCCAGGTAAAATCCTGTGTTCTTCTTGCGGGAATGTATGCAGACGGCATCACCAGTGTAACAGAACCTTTTCTTTCCAGGAATCATACCGAGATTATGCTGAATTATTTTGGTGCAAAGGTTTCTTCCACAGGAACTTCTGCCGCCATATATCCGGAGCCTGTACTGGAAGCCCGCGATATTGTTGTTCCCGGAGATATTTCTTCTGCAGCTTATTTCATAGCAGCAGGGCTTCTCACTCCAGACAGTGAGATTCTCCTGAAAAATGTGGGAATCAATCCTACCCGTGCCGGCATTTTGAAGGTCTGCCGGTCCATGGGTGCGGATATTACGCTTCTTAACGAAAATCCTGAAGGAGAACCTACTGCTGATCTCCTGATCCGCACAAGTTCTCTGAAGGGAACCGTCATCCAAGGAGCCGATATTCCTACTTTGATCGATGAAATCCCCATGATCGCAGTAATGGCCGCATTTGCCCAGGGCACTACCATCATCCGGGATGCGCAGGAGCTGAAAGTCAAGGAATCAGACCGAATTGCTGTAATGGTAGATAATCTGAAGCGTATGGGAGCAGATATTGAAGGAACTGATGACGGAATGATCATTCACGGAGGCAGACCACTCCACGGAGCAGCGATCGACTCGCATCTTGACCACAGAGTGGCCATGTCCTTTGCAGTTGCAGGAACCATCTGCGAGGGAGAAATGGAGATTCAGGACGCCCAGTGCGTAGATATTTCCTATCCGGAATTTTATAAAGACCTGTATCTCTGCGGAAATTAAAATTTTCTGCAGAACATTCATAATTTTAATCATGCTTATAAGCAAAGGCAGATCACAGTGCTTTTCAGAACTTCCCTAAGGAGGTACCGCACAGGATCTGCCTTTTTCTTATATAAGTTTCTTCTCCATATTATAAGACTGTATCTGAAATCCCATACTTTGGTAAAATGCCAGAGCTCCCTTATTAAACCCCCAGACTTTCAGATCTATCCGGGCACATTCTTCCTCTTCAGCCTTTGCTGCCAGATATTCATACAATCTTTTTGCGGTTCCTTTTCTGCGGCAGTCCTGTTCCACAAAAAGAGCATCCACAAAGAATGTACGATTTCTGTGAAGCATGGGATTAACAGGAGTTATCTTCCGTTTTGCAATCAGAAAGCCCGTCAGTCGTCCGTCTTCTTCTGCACCAATCATAATATAATCCGGATCAGTCAGCATTTTCGAATACTCTTCTTCCAAAAAAATATCTTTCATCTCTTTATAAATATCCGGTCTTCCCTCCACATGTTCACTGTGAAGCGTCTGATAGCCTCTATTTACAATTACATAAT
>NZ_CABVDF010000284.1:0-2957 GCF_902497045.1 uncultured Blautia sp.
TGTAAAAATTGTTCACTAATATAGTGAAGTATGGTATAATGGAAAATCATAACATACAAGGGGTGAATGCATGATGATGAAAAAAGAAATGATTGCCATGCTTCTGGCTGGCGGTCAGGGCAGCAGACTTGGTGTGTTGACAGAGAAGGTTGCTAAACCGGCTGTCGCTTTTGGCGGAAAGTACCGGATTATCGATTTTCCGCTGAGCAACTGCATCAATTCTGGCATTGATACAGTTGGTGTTCTGACCCAGTATCAGCCTTTGCGCCTGAACACTCACATTGGAATCGGTATTCCGTGGGATCTGGATCGGAACGAAGGTGGTGTTACAGTACTGCCTCCTTATGAAAAAAGTACTAACAGTGAATGGTATACAGGAACAGCTAATGCCATTTTTCAGAATCTTGATTATATGGAACAGTATAATCCGGATTATGTTCTGATACTTTCGGGAGATCATATCTACAAGATGGATTATGAGGTAATGCTGGATTTCCATAAGGCAAATAAGGCAGATATTACAATTGCATGTATGCCGGTGCCTATCGAGGAGGCAAGCCGTTTTGGCATTATGGTGACTGATGAGACAGGACGGGTAACAGAGTTTGAAGAAAAACCGGAAAAACCCAGCAGCAATCTGGCCTCTATGGGCATTTATATTTTCAGCTGGCCGGTTTTGAAAGAGGCTCTTATTGCACTGAAAGAGCAGAGCAGCTGTGATTTTGGAAAGCATATCCTCCCATACTGCAAAGAAAAGGGCCAAAGACTTTTTGCCTATGAATACAATGGCTACTGGAAGGATGTAGGAACGCTTGGCTCTTATTGGGAAGCCAATATGGAATTGATCGATATCATACCGGAATTTAATCTTTACGAGGAATTCTGGAAAATTTATACAAAAGGAGATATCATTCCGCCGCAGTATGTATCCGCAGATGCGGTAACAGACAGATGCCTCATCGGAGAGGGAGCAGAAATTTACGGGGAAGTACACCGTTCCGTGATCGGACCCAATGTTGTTATAGGCAAAAACTGTGTAATAAGGGATTCTATTATTATGAGGAATTCTGTAATAGAGGAAGGCACAGTAATGGATAAGGCTATTGTTGCAGAGGACGTTCATATAGGCAAAAATGTGACTCTTGGGTGTGGCGAAGAGGCTCCTAATGTGCTGAAGCCGTCTGTCTATGCCTTTGGCATTGCAACAGTAGGGGAGCGCAGTGTGATTCCGGATAATGTGAAAATTGGTAAAAATACAGCTATTTCCGGTGTAACCGTACCGGAAGACTATCCAGAGGGAATACTGAAAAGCGGACAGAATATTAAGGCAAAGGATGGTGATAAGGCATGAGAGCACTTGGGATTATTCTGGCAGGCGGAAATAACAACCGCATGAGGGAACTGTCTAATAAAAGAGCCATTGCGGCTATGCCGGTGGCAGGAAGCTACCGTGCCATTGACTTTGCTCTGAGTAATATGGCTAATTCTCATATTCAGAAGGTTGCTGTTCTGACTCAGTATAATGCAAGATCCCTGAACGAACATCTGAGTTCTTCAAAATGGTGGGATTTTGGCAGAAAGCAGGGCGGACTGTTTGTGTTTACGCCTACGATCACGAAAGAAAACAGCCTGTGGTATCAGGGAACTGCAGATGCCATTTATCAGAATATTGCATTTTTAAAAAACAGCCATGAGCCTTATGTGGTGATCGCTTCCGGTGACGGTATCTATAAGCTGGATTATAATAAGGTTCTGGAGTTTCATATAGCCAAACGGGCAGATATCACTGTGGTTTGTACAGAATGCAAAGATCAAAGCGAGGTGGAGCGCTTTGGTGTGCTGCGTATGAATGAGGACTGTCGTATTGAAGAATTTGAGGAGAAACCGATCGTCTCGTCTTATAATACAGTATCTACGGGTATTTATGTGATCCGCAGAAGACAGCTGATCGAACTTCTGGAGCGGACTGCCCAGGAGGGAAGACACGATTTTGTTAATGATATTCTGATCCGTTATAAAAATCTGAAACGTATTTATGGATATAAGATTGATTCTTATTGGAGCAATATTTCTACAGCAGATGCTTATTACAGGACAAATATGGCATTCCTGGATCCGGAGATCCGAAATTATTTCTTCCGTCAGGAGCCTGCTGTAAAAACAAAAATAGATGACCTTCCTCCTGCAAAATATAATGCAGGTGCAGTGGTGAAGAACAGTCTTGTTGCCAGTGGCTGCATCATCAATGGAACAGTGGAGAATTCAGTGCTGTTTAAAGATGTTTTTGTAGGCAACAACTGTGTGATCAAAAATTCTGTGATCCTCAATGGAGTATACCTGGGAGACAATACACATATAGAAAATTGTATTGTGGAAAGCAGAGATACCATTCGTGCAGGTTCTAATTACTGTGCAAATGACGGAGAGGTAAAGATCGTAGTGGAAAAAAATGAACGATACGTGATCTGAGGATTTTTAGATCGAAATATATACGTAAAATGAAAGGGGCAGAAAAAGATGAATATTACAGATGTACGCGTGAGAAAGGTTGCAAAAGAAGGAAAAATGAAGGCGGTAGTTTCCATTACCATCGATGATGAATTTGTAGTACATGACATCAAGGTGATCGAAGGAGAAAAAGGATTGTTTATTGCAATGCCCAGCCGTAAAGCTGCAGATGGCGAATACCGCGATATTGCACATCCGATCAATTCAGCTACAAGAGACAGGATCCAGACACTGATCCTGGATAAGTATCAGGAAGTTATGAGCGAGACGGACGAACAGGAAGAGGCAGCAGCAGAATAACACCGGATATCTGTAATAAAAACGCAATGTTTTAGTAAAAGAGAGATTCTAAAACCTATGATATGGAGATTATCAGGCTTTAGAATCTCTTTTCTTGTTAGGGCAAGGCCCTGTTTTACATTGTGAAGTTTTTCGTTGATCCGAAAAAC
>NZ_CABVDF010000285.1:0-2944 GCF_902497045.1 uncultured Blautia sp.
AAATATTTACACAATTAGATATATGGTGTGGATGAAAAAGAAAAATATTCCCACGCTGTCCTGAGACTGTGAGGTTGTTCGGACAGGGTGGGAATTTGCCATACAGAAATTTAAAGGGAAGGAAAAGAACTCAGAATGGAAGAATGGATGGAACTGCCATGGCCGGAATGGAAAATTATCGGCATTTTGGGAAAAGGTTCTTTTGGCAGCGTATATAAAGTGCAAAAGACGGAATATGGGCATATTTCGCAGGCTGCTGTAAAGATTATCCGCATAGTACCGGATGAACAGAAGCAGAGAGAACTGGAAAACAGTGGGATTTCAGTGGAATCTTATCTTAAGGAAATAAAGAGCAGTATTATAAAAGAAATTGATATTATGGAATCTCTGAAAGGGGCTGCTCATATTGTCTCCATTGAAGATTCCAGGATCCAAAAGGTACCGGGCGGATGGGTTATCTACATCCGCATGGAGCTTTTGAAAAGTCTTTCAGAAATCCAAAAAGAAAGAGTATTAACTCTGAGAGATGTTATTAAGCTTGGAGAAGACCTTTGCCAGGCGCTTGAGGTTTGTGAGAGACGAGACATTATACACCGGGATATTAAGCCGGCAAATATTTTCTGGTCAGAGCTGGGCGGATACAAACTGGGAGATTTTGGGATTGCCAGATATATGGAAAGTACAATGGCGGGATCTACCAAAGCCGGAACAGAATCCTATATGGCCCCGGAAATATACAGGGGAGAAAAGTATGGGAAGACAGTAGATATTTATTCCCTGGGTCTCGTCCTGTACCAGCTTGCCAATAACGGCCGGTTTCCTTTTCTGTCTTCTTCCGGTGCAGATATTGGCTATAGTGCTGTGGTGGAAGCTGACAGAAGGAGAAGGGAAGGAGAGCCTTTTCCGGATCCCTGCAATGGGGGCAGACCCCTGGGAAATATATTGAGAAAAGCCTGTGCTTATCGTGTAGAAGACCGCTATCAGAAAGCATCAGATCTGGAAAGCGATCTGCACAGGCTGCGTTACATAGAGGAAAATCCTGAAGAGGAAAACAGTGCCACAATTCTGCTGTCTCCTGAAGGAGAGGAACCCACGGTGTTGCTCAACCATAAAGAGAAACAGCTGCACGAAGACAGTAAATCTCAGAAAAAAGACGCTGTTCCCTGGATATTGGGAATTACAGCAGTTCTTATAACGAGCATTCTGCTTTTGGCAGTGATTTTTCTGGGGCGGGGACAGGATGTTGATTTTCTGAGAAAAGAGGAACCGGTTTCTGTGGCAGAAAAAATAGAGGAGCAGGAGGAAAATGCTGCCAAAGAAAAGGAAGATAATAGTCAGGGTGAAAATACAGAAACAGTCAGAACGGAAGTACAGATGCCATATTCCGGACGTATATGGGAAAATGGAAATAAAATTTATACAGTGTATGATGTAGATGCAGAAGGTTTCAGAAGTATTTCAGGCAGTTATGTGGATACAATGGCGGTGTATGGGGATAAGATATACTGGAGAATGAATAATGGTGTGGAAAACGTTCCCTGTCCTATTATATCTATGAATCTTAACGGAGAAAAAAGAGAATTTCTTACAGATCATGCATATGCTACTACTTTTTTATGCATCCATGACGGATGGCTGTATTATACGTCGGCAGATGGTCAGGGAAATAAAGGCAGCAGAAAGATCGATCTGGAAACAGGAAAAGAAGAGGAGGCACCTCCGTATATTTTCAGAAACGGAAACGAAAAGGTATGGTTTTCTACAGGAATAGAAGACGGAAAATGGTACATTTCAGATCCGGGGTTTCAGAATCCGAATAGAATACAGGATCTGAAGGGAACCCGTCTGGCAGTCAGAGGTTATAAGCTGTATTATATGCTTCAGAATGAAAATGGAACTTATACGACCTGCTCCTATGATTCCCGGACGGAAGAGACAGAAACTTTGCTTACAGATCAGTATGCCAAAAGTGTTGTCAGCGGTGAGGGTCTTTATTTTAAACAGGAAACAGGAGATCACACGATTCTTTACAGAAGAGACTTAGAGACAGGGGAACAGACAGAATATGATATTGGAAACTTTCATCTGTATCTGGGAGGAGGATTTTATGAATTAAAGGATCAGATCTGCTTTATGAGATTCTGTCCGGAGAATGGACAGGAAAATACGGAATTCTGGTCTATGGACAGGGTCACAGGTGAACGTCAGCTGATTGGAAAATGGTATAATTCAAATGCAGTAAATGCGGCGCTGGAGCCGTGACAGGAAAAAACAGTTTCACAGACGCAGCCGGAAATACAGAGGCAGGTTTTGTGAAACTGTTTTTAAAAACCAGAAAAATGTATTATCAACAAATCAGAAGAATTTTACGATTTCTTCGGTTTCTTTGCGTTTAGGGCGTTTTGGCTCTTCGGCAGGAACTCCTACCGCGATTACTGCAGCAATGATCTCGTTTTCCGGAATAGAAAGAAAATTCCTTATGCTGTCTGCATCGCGGATACCAATGATCAGGGTGCCGTATCCCAGTTCTGATGCTTTCAATACCAGATTTTCTGCCTGAAGTCCCAGATCATAGCAGCCCCATCCATTGCCAAGTTCATTGTCCGGTGTGCCGTCCTGTTTGAAACCGGAGCGGTCACGTATAAAGGTTGTTACAAGAACTGCGGCATTCTGACATTTTGCCGCGTTTCCTTCCGGCAGACATTCTGCAAGGAATTTTGCAGTGATCTCCTCAGACATCAGACAGTAATAGCGGCCCGTCTGAGAGTTCTTCCAGGAAGGAGCTTCCTGTGCAGCCCGGATCATTTCCATAATATCTTCTTTTGAAACTTTTCTGTCAGCGCTGTATTTACGGACAGATCTTCTTTTTTCCATCAGGTTCTGAAATTCCATATAAAAATCCTCCAGCAAAATAAGATGATTCCATTATGACACTGTTTTCTGG
>NZ_CABVDF010000286.1:0-2929 GCF_902497045.1 uncultured Blautia sp.
GACAAGGTATTTTTCATTTTTAGAATATACCTTGTCTCAGTATGATCAGAATTTTTTCCATGTGTTTTTAAAGAATAACAGAAGAAGAGGGAAAATTTCCAATCGGCCTGCCAGCATGTCAAAAATAAGAACAGATTTGGAAAGATAGGAGAAGGAGGAAAAGTTTCCCATAGGTCCTACTATTTCCAGACCGGGTCCGATATTGTTCAGTGTGGCAGCAACAGATGTAAAGTTGGTAATAAGATCAAAGTTATCCAGTGAGATAAGAAGGACGGATCCACAGAATATGATCAGGTATACACTAAGGAAAATGTTTGTAGACCTGAGTGTTTCATGAGGTACCGTTTTCTGATCCATTTTGATCTTCTTTACTGCATTCGGATGCAGGTATAACTGAAATTCTTTACGGGCAGCTTTAAGCAGCAGTACGATACGTGATACTTTAATTCCGCCGCCTGTACTTCCGGCACATGCACCAATAAACATTAAAAGTACCAGAATCGTTTTTGACAGCGCCGGCCATTGATTAAAATCAGTTGTAGAGTAGCCGGTAGTTGTAATAATGGATCCGACCTGAAAGGCTGATTGCTGGAATGCCTGAGCAAAGCCGGAGAACATGTGCCTTGTATTAATGGCAATAAGGATAATGGAAGCCAGGATGATGCCAAAATAGTAACGGATCTCTTCAATATGAAAAGCTGCTTTAAACTTCTTTGTCAGTATAAGATAATAGGCAGAGAAGTTGACTCCAAACAGGATGATAAAAATAGTTGTTACAACCTGGCAATAGGTGCTGTAGCTTCCCAGACTGTCATTTTTTATTCCAAAACCACCGGTTCCTGCAGAACCAAAGGTGATGCAGAGGGTGTCAAATAATGGAACCCCTCCCAATAGCAGAAAAATGATTTGAAGGACAGTCATTCCAAGATAAATGCCGTAAAGGATCTTTGCTGTTGACTGTACCTTGGGAACCAGCTTGCTGACAGAAGGTCCGGGGCTTTCTGCACGCATAAGATTCATATGGTAGCCTCCTGCAAGAGGCAGAAGGGACAGAAGAAATACAAGGACACCCATTCCACCTATCCAGTGGGTAAAGCTTCTCCAGAAGAGGATAGATTTTGGAAGGCTTTCTACCTCAGCGAGGATACTGGCTCCGGTGGTTGTAAATCCTGATACAGTTTCAAATATGGCATCAATAGGATGGGGAATGGAGCCGGAGAGTACAAAAGGAATAGCACCGGTAATACTCAGTACAACCCAGCTCAGTGCTACAGCAACACACCCGTCTTTTATATAAAATACTTTGTTTGATGGTTTTTTTCTTGTAAGAGGAAGTCCAATGACCAGACAGATAATAATGGCGGCAAAAAAGGCAAAAATATCTTTTTCCCCATAGATCACAGCTGTCAGGATTGGAAGTACCATAAATATTGCCTGAAGATTAAAAACCCATCCGACAATATAGGTGATAATACGGTAATTCATGACTGTACTCCTTATTTTTCAAGAATATCGCTGATGTCGCGAAGTCCCTTATGTGTAGTTACAATGATCACATGATCTCCAACCTGAATGGTATCCTGACCTCTTGGAATACGGATCTTTCCGTCGCGGACAAGACTGCAAACCAGAAGATTCTTTTTGAGGTTCAGATCAGCCAAAGGAACTCCTACTACAGGAGAAATATCATGGACAGCAAATTCCAGTGCTTCTGCCTGGCTGTCAAGAATGTGATACAGGGTTTCTACATTACTTCCAATGGTATTCTGCATGGCACGTACATACCGCAGAATGGAATCTGAAGTGATATATTTAGGATAGATCACACTTCCAAGATCCAGCTGGTCAATTACATCTGTATAAGGAAGACGGTTTACCTTAGCCACCAGTTTGCCTTTGGAAATATTTTTGGCAAAAAGAGAAAGGAAGATATTCTCTTCATCCATGTTTGTCAGAGATACAAAAGATTCGACTGTTTCCAGTCCCTCCTCAAGAAGAAGAGAACGATCCGTTCCATCTCCATTGATAATCGTAGCATCCGGAAGCAAGTCACTTAAAAAATCACAGCGTACAGGATCTTTTTCAACAATTTTCACCTGAATCTTTGAGGCGATCAGAGCCTTTGCCAGATAGAAAGAGATGGTTCCGCCACCAATGATCAGACAGTTTTTGACCTGATTGGTCTTTAAACCGATTTTTTTGAAAAACATGGCGGTATTCTGGGGTGTTGCAATAATGGAAACAAAGTCTCCATTGTGTATGATATGATCACCGCCGGGAATTGACAGCTCATCTTTATTTTCTATACCACAGAACAGAATATCACAGCGATACTTTTCTGCTATTCTGGATACGCTCATCCCATCCAGACCGAATTCAGGAAGTACTTTAAATTTTAAAAGCTCTGCTTTTCCTCTGGAGAAAGGATCAATCTTAATAGCGGCAGGAAAACGAAGCAGGCGGGATATTTCCTGTGCAGCAGCGTATTCCGGGTTAATGATCATAGAGATTCCAAGTTTTTCTTTAATAAAGCCGATCTCCTGGCTGTAGATGGGATTCCGGACGCGGGCAATGGTCTGACAGTCTCCTGTTTTCTGCGCGATCAGACAGCAGAGAAGATTTAATTCATCAGATGCAGTTACCGCAATCAGGATATCGGCTGTATTGATGCCTGCTTCCATCAGTGTATTGATACTTGCACCATTTCCTACGATCCCCATGGCGTCAATGTCTTCGGTAACAGCATTTACAGTCTTTTCAATAGTGTCGATTACAGTCAGGTTTATGTCTTCTTCCTGAAGCTGTTCTGCCAGAGTACGGCTGACTTTTCCGCACCCAACGATTATGATATGCATAATTTCCTCCATTGTAAAAATGATATTAATATAAGCGTAATCATTATAGCACTGAACATCATGTTTTTAAATAG
>NZ_CABVDF010000287.1:0-2903 GCF_902497045.1 uncultured Blautia sp.
TATACCTTGCTCTGCAAGAGGCTGCCGACTCAATGTCTTAACTAAATGACATTGCTTTCGACACTCCTCCTTTTTTTATTCGCAAATTGCTGCAACCACTTTGTTGATCAGCTTTCCGTCTGCCTTTCCTTTCAGATCACCCATAACTGCTTTCATGATCTGTCCCTTATTTTTCGTAGCAAGAACCTCTGCAAATTTTTCCTCCAGATATGCACGGATCTCTTCTTCGCTCATCTGCTGAGGTGCATATTTTGCGATCACATCATATCTGGCCTGGTACTCTGCACGAAGATCTTCTCTGTTTTCCGGACAGGTATCCAGCTGTTCTTTTACTGTTTTCAGTTCTTTCAGTATCACACGATCCACAAGAGTCTCCGGAATATCATCACGGCAGCCTTCATCAATAGCTGCTTTCTTCGCTGCTGCGATCAGAGAAGACACTGCCTCCTTTGTTGTTTTATCCTTTGCCTTCATAGCCGCTACCATATCTTTTCTTAATGTTTCAAGATCCATCATTCATTCCTCCTGGTCTGATCTGTTTTCAAAGCTTCTTTTCGGAGTTTTTTCTCCTGACGCAATTCCCGGAAAAAATCTGAAAGCATAGCAGAGCATTCTTCTTCAAGAACTCCTCTGGTAACTTTTACTTTATGGTTAAAGCCGTCCATTTCCAAAAGGTTCAGTACAGATCCTGCACATCCGGCTTTGGGATTCATACTTCCGATAACCACCTCATCAATCCTGGACTGCACAAGAGCTCCGGCACACATCTGGCATGGCTCCAGAGTTACATACATGGTACATCCCTCCAGTCTCCAGTCTCCCAGTTTTTTGCTGGCTTTTCTGATCGCGTTCAGTTCTGCATGTGAAAGTGTATTTTTGTCTGTGTTTCTCCGGTTATAGCCTCTGGCAATGATCTTTCCTTCAGACACGATTATACATCCGATGGGCACTTCTTTTAATGCCCATGCTTTTTTTGCCTGCCGGACAGCCTCTTTCATAAAACGTTCCTGCTCCGTCACAAAAAACGACTCCTCTCTAAGTTTCTGTTTTTTATTATAGTAAATGACCGTTGCAAAATCAATGCAGAATCTCTAAAATAAAGAAAAGGCTGTCAACGAAAGGATGATTACATGAAAATATACGGATTAAATAAAACAACCCTGCTGGATTATCCCGGCAAGGTAGCTGCTGTGATCTTTTTGGGAGGATGTAATTTCCGCTGCCCCTTCTGCCAGAACAGCACCCTTGTGCTGAACCCTTCTGCACAGCCGGAAATCCCGGTAAAAGAAGTGCTTTCTTTTCTGAAAAAACGGCAGGGCATTCTGGATGGGGTTTGTGTTACCGGTGGTGAACCAACTCTTTCTCCTGATCTTCCGGAACTCCTGCAGGAAATACGCGCTCTAGGTTATTCCATCAAGCTGGATACCAATGGAACGCATCCGGCTCTTCTGAAGGCTCTTGCTGAACAGGATCTGATCCAGATGGCTGCCGTGGATATCAAAGCATGCCCTGATAATTACCCTGCTTTGTGCGGACTTGTCCATCCTGAGATTAATGCTGTCAAAGAAACGGTGAATTTTTTAAAAAACGGTGCTTTGGATTATGAATTCCGTACCACAGTAGTACGAGAACTACATTCCGAAAAAGATTTTATTGAAATCGGTCAGTGGCTGGCAGGAGCCAAAGCCTACTATCTCCAGGCGTACAGAGACTCTGAAGAAGTTCTGCAGCCCGGATTCAGCAGTTATACCAGGAAAGAACTGGAGCATTTTCGCGAAATACTAAAACGTACCATTCCCTTAGTGGAACTCCGGGGGATTGATTAAGCGATACCAGTAACCGCCTCTCCTTTTAGGAACCTGTATCTGCCGGCTTTCTCTGAAATAAGGAAATCCAAACATATTCGCCATAAACTGTTCCTGCTGATCATAGGCTCCGGGAACTCCCAATATGTAATGCCCGGAGCGGTTCCTTCCTAAAAGAAGGTGTCCAAAATTATAAAATCCATACTGCAGGAAACGGTTATTACGAAGACCGCATTCCCGGGAACGAAGCCTGCACAGATCTCTGAGCTGGATTTTCCTGCAGTCAAAGATTTCTCCGTCCTCAAAAATTTCAGCCGGCTCACCAATATGCGGAAATTCAACTTTCCTTTTCTTTACATCCGCCTCTGCCACAGACTGTGCTGCCATCTGTTCCCGACTGCTCTCTTTCTGCCCTGAAGGCTCCACCCCTTTCGGTTCCGTTTCTGCCTTTTTCTCCTGAAACTCCGAAGCTTCCGCGGCTTCTTCCGTGACTTTCTCCGAAGCTTCCGGCGCCTTCACGGCTTCTCCCTCCTGCATTTCCGGCTCTTTCCTGCTCTCCTCTGGAATTTCCTCCTGCATTTCCGGCTTTTTCCTGCTCTCTTCCGGAATTTCCTTCTGCATTTCCAGCTCTTTCCTGTCCTCTTCCGGAACTTCCTCCTGCATCTCCGGCTTTTTCCTGCCCTCCTCCTTCTCCTTCTGAAGCTTTACTCTCCGGAAATTATCCGGCCGGATTGCCCGGTCATCCCACTCCGTTCCAAAAAATCCTCCACTCTCCGTCAGAAGAATCATTCCTCCCATTTTTTCTAGAGGGATCCCGCTTCCTCCCAGGCTTTCTCTGTCCGTCTCTACCACACAGTCTGCACGGCTTTCCCCGGTTCTGCATTCCCCCACCAGGATTCCATCCATCAGCCCGCTGTTACGGACAAATCCAAAAATTTCGCACTTCTCCTCCGGAAGCAGCCCCGGGCAAAGAAGATGCACCTCCATCCTGCAGTTCTGCTCTTTTGCTTCTACCTGAATAAAACCGCAGTTTCTTCCCTTTTTTTCTTTCTGGTACTCATATACATATGCGACAAAACGCCGATACTCTTTCAAAAG
>NZ_CABVDF010000288.1:0-2903 GCF_902497045.1 uncultured Blautia sp.
CGTCTGGATTGGTTTTCCTTTCTTTTTGTTCCCTTTAATTAGCCATGAACTGTTTGATGCCCTGGCTCTTAGCACCGGATAGCGATAGGTAATCCTTTGAAGTTATCTCCGGATTTTCCCCCGCTCCACACCGTGCATGCGACTTTCACCGCACACGGCGCTCCATCGAATTCAGCCGTCCAGGGCTTTTAAACACAACTTACACACTTCGTTACAGCATTAAATTCAAAGAATAATAGGTGGCATTTCTGCCATAATACGAAGTTTGTTAAGCTTTTCTATTTGTTTATTGTCAAGATTTAAGGATTTCAGGTACTTTTCAATCGTAAGTTCTGAAGAAGCATGGATAAGGATATGAACCGCTTTGCTGACAAGAATAAGATTTGCGTATTCATCCGAACCGCCATTGCTAACCGGCACTTTATGGTGGCAGTGAATATCGTGGGAATCCATCGGAATTCCTGTCACTGCACATTTACCATACTGTGCCGCATACAAAGAAATACGGTTATCCGCATATTCAATGGTTCTGCCCTTTACAGGATTTCTCATCAGCCATAACATTGTCGCTGTGTCGATTGCAAGATTCTTATGAATCTGTTCCCGACCTTTTACCGTATATTTATTGATGGATTTCCTTTTATGCTGGGCATTCTTTGACTGGACATATCCCAGTGGAACCACCGGACGTCCATGAAGGAACCTCATCTGTCTGCTTGCTCCATACTTTTCTTTAATGAACCCATTTCTGAGCTGTCCCTTTTTGGATAAGTCTCCTTTCAGTCTGTTTCTGAGCTGTTTGTTGACACTGAAGGCAAGTCTGCTGAAGTCATGGGATACTTCTGTAGAAATACAATAGTATTCATGAAGTCCGGCAACTACAGAGTTATATTTCTGAAGCTGCATGAACTGAGCATTATCATCTGACGAATGAGCCAGTTTCTTTACTTCTTCCGAGACTTTTTCATGAGCCTTTTTGTATGCTTTATCGCTCATATGAGACCGAACCACATATTTCTTACCCTTTTTACGAACTTTCAGCTTGAACCCGAGAAAATCAGAATTCTGTCTTTTGAGATTTACTACTTTGGATTTGTCAGGGCTGATTTCCAGCCCCAGCCTGTCCTTTAGCCATAACTCTGTTGCCTTGTATGCTCTGACAGCATCCTCATGTGTTGCGCAGAAAATTTTAAAATCATCTGCGTACCGAACTGCATGCATCTCTTTTAATCTGCTCCGGCGCAGAGCCCTGTAAGCGTGGCTCTTAATCTCTGTTCCCTGCGCATTGCTCCTCGTTTTGAATTTTGTTTTTGTTGGCATCTCCTCCCATTGTGAGGCAATCCACCAATCCAGTTCATTCAATACGATGTTTGCAAGCAATGGCGACAAAATACCGCCTTGCGGGGTACCCCGTGCGGGATATGTTTTCTTCCCATCTGGCAGAACAACAGGTGCTTTCAGCATCTCTTTTATAATGCATAACAGCTTTTTGTCCCGGATTCCCAATGCCCATATCTGACGAATCAGCTTTGTATGGCTGATATTATCAAAGAAGCCTTTAATATCGAGGTCAACCACATGGTACAGATGCTGTACCTGTATCAGCCTCATGCATTGCGCAATAGCAGTCTCAGCGGAACGGTTCGGGCGGAACCCGTTGGAGTTCTCACTGAATTTTGCTTCACATATCGGCTCCATGACCTGCAAAATACATTGCTGTACGATCCGATCTACGATAGTTGGAATTCCCAGAGGTCTGGACTTTCCATTGGGCTTTGGTATCTCCACTCGCCTTACGGGTCGTGGATGATAATTACTGAATTGTTTCCGTATGAGACGGACGTATTCTTCCTCGCTTAACTTTGCAAGGTCGGCTATCGTCCTTTTATCCACTCCCGAAGTATCACTTCCTGTATTCTTCTTTATCGTTCTGTATGCAAGCTTGATATTTTCTTCACTCTCGATGATTTCCATCAGATGGTTGAAGGTTTTATCTTTCTTACTTTCTGCATACAGCCTGTCAAAAGTACCTTCCATGTCGTAATACTCTGAGTTGCGGATTTTTCTCTGTTTACTTTTCCTTTCTTGCTGCCCCGAAGTCAACACAGGCATCCTCTCCCTTCGGTTTGGATTTTCTTTGTCATACTCGAAGCTGTGTTTGTTGTGTTTTCATTTTCTTTGCTGAATTCGACTTGTGGCTATCCCTCCACCGCTTACTTATTCACGGCTTCACAGGTACTGTGCCACTACTCTCACTGGAATAAAGAATGGTTATTGCCCTCTCGCGAAGGTATTCCCATCCACCACATCACTGGCTTGCAACCGCCTCCGTGTTCCCAGCTTTCCACGTTCCGATATTCCTATCATTGGATATCTTTAGGTTCTTCCTCTAAGCCTGTATCTGGTCATGCATAACCGCACCGCCTGTAACGATGCATGGACTTTCATAACAACCAATTTTACTCGCCCACAGATACCACCATGAAGGGTGTACTGCCTTTCGACAGCATCAACGTTTAGACTCGTACATTCAGAATTTCGTCAGTATTTTCATACATTCTCACCATGGATATCCGACCCCCGGCATATAGGCAACACCATCCACCTCTGGACAGCTTTCGTGTCTGGTCTGAAAACCAGTCTTACGGTTGCTCTCTGCCGACTTCACCGAGCTCTATAAACTTTTGGAGAGAGCCGTTGCATGCTCCCCGCCATTCGGAGTATTAGGGTGGCGCTTCGGGACGTTACCCCCTCATTTCACCCATCGGAATATCAGTTCTCCAAAGTTTCGGGCTACAATTGCCCTTCGACTTTGTGCGTAAGCTTTTCACTTACGAACGTGTCGCACGATTGTCATTTCCATATCCTTCCAGAAGGTTTACGACACCCCACACGCCAAGACC
>NZ_CABVDF010000289.1:0-2868 GCF_902497045.1 uncultured Blautia sp.
CAGGTAAAGAAAATCCAGCCTATCTGTTTCGAGAACGCTTGCTGGGCTTACACTATAGGTGCAGCAATCGCAATCAAAAAAGGATGCAAAAGAGCTGCTGATGCTGCTGCAGCAATCGGTGAAGGTCTTCAGGCATTCTGTATTCCAGGTTCTGTTGCTGACCACAGAAAAGTAGGTCTTGGACATGGTAACCTTGGAAAAATGTTATTAGAGGAAGAGACAGAGTGTTTCTGTTTCTTAGCTGGACACGAGTCCTTTGCAGCTGCTGAAGGTGCAATCGGAATCGCTGAGAAAGCAAACAAAGTACGTCAGAAACCACTTCGTGTTATCTTAAACGGACTTGGAAAAGATGCTGCACAGATTATTTCCCGTATCAACGGATTTACATTTGTTGAGACACAGTATGATTACAAAGCAGCTAAACTTAATGTTGTATATGAAAAAGCATATTCTAACGGACTTCGTGCAACTGTAAAATGTTACGGTGCTGATGATGTTCAGGAAGGTGTTGCAATCATGCATCATGAGAACGTAGGTGTTTCCATTACCGGTAACTCTACCAACCCAACACGTTTCCAGCATCCGGTTGCAGGTACATACAAGAAAGAATGTATCGAGCAGGGTAAGAAATACTTCTCCGTAGCATCCGGCGGTGGTACAGGACGTACACTTCACCCAGATAACATGGCAGCAGGTCCAGCTTCTTACGGTATGACAGATACACTTGGACGTATGCACTCTGATGCACAGTTCGCAGGATCTTCTTCTGTACCGGCTCACGTAGAGATGATGGGCTTAATCGGTGCAGGTAACAACCCGATGGTTGGTATGACTGTAGCAGTTGCAGTAAGTATCGAAGAAGCAGCTAAAGAAGGTAAATTCTAAGAAACCCAGTAAAATCGAGACTATGAAGAAAAGTCTGTAAATAAGATTCTTCTATGATAATGATGGGCGAAAGGCTTGAGAAATCGGCTTTTCGCCCTTGTTTTATATATAGCAGTTACAAAACTGCATGTCAAGAGCGGGCGGAGGTTCCGCCCGTTTTCTGATATTTTCAGTTATTCCGGTAAGCGTCCCTCGTACATGATACTCAGCTCTCCATATACCTGAGCCCAATTCCGGATTGTGGAAGTCCATTTTTTCGTCGCTTCAAAAGTTGCCAGATACAGCGCTTTCAGCAGTGCTGTATCACTCGGAAATACGCTCCTTTGGCGATTGAGCTTTCGATAGGTCGAATTCAGAGATTCAATGGCATTCGTCGTATAGATGACCCTTCGGACAGTTGCTGAAAATTTAAAAATCGGTGAAATAGCATCCCAGTTATCTTTCCACCGTTTCATGGAATTAGGATATTTGGGAGTCCATTTCTCAGTCACACGCTCGAGAGCTGCCAGTGCCTTTTTCTCATCCGCCGCATGGTAAATGGTTTTTAAATCAGTTGCAAAGGCTTTCCTGTCTTTATCCGGAACGTATTTTAGGGTATTTCGAACCTGATGGACGATGCATCGTTGATATTCCGTTTTCGGGAATGCTGCAGCAATTGCTTCTTTTATTCCGGTAAGTCCGTCTGCACATAGGATTAAGATATCTTTTACACCCCGATTTTTCAGCTCGTTTAATACAGATAGCCAGTATTTCGAACTTTCATTATCCCCAACATGGATCGTCAATACCTCTTTGTGTCCTTCGGTATTGATACCAAGAATGACATAGGCTGCCAGCTTGCGAATCACGCCATTGTCACGGACAGAATAATGGATTGCATCTATGTACAGGATGGGATAAACTTCATCTAATGGCCGGTTCTGCCAGTCTTCAATCTGTGGTAGTATCTTGTCTGTAACATCTGAAATAAATCCTTCTGATGTCTCGAAACCATAGATATCCTCAATCGTTTCAGATATCTGTCTTGTGGTCATCCCTTTTGCATACATGGAGATAATCTTCTGATCAATGTCAGAAATATCTTTCTGGCGCTTCTTTACTATCTGCGGTTCAAAAGTAGATTTTCTGTCTTGGGGGACTTCAATCTCCATAGCTCCATAACTGCTGTTTACACGTTTCTGCTTGTAGCCATTGCGATAATCATCGTTGTCTGAACGTTCAGATTTCTCGTACCCAAGATGCTCATCCATTTCAGCTTCCATCATTTCTTTGATGGTTCCACCCAGAAGATCTTTTAATGCATCCTGAATATCTTCAGCTGTCTGGATATCATATTCCTCCAAGAGCTGATGAATAATATTTCGCTTTCCTTCTGTCATTTGTACTCTGTGTACAGGTTTCTTTTGTCTTGCCATAATAAAAGGCCCTCCTATGATTTTTATTTTATCATAGAAGAACCTTTTAAATGCTATTTTACAGAAAAAGTTTCACACTCTCGTTACTCAAATCTAGTCAGATAATCTGAATACTCTGCATGTCCTGAATATAATACTTCTCCTTCTTCTGTTATTTTAATTCCATCACACTGATACGCGTCCAGATAAGTATTAACTACACAGCCAAGCAATTCAACTTCCCCTGCTGTACCCAAACTTCTCAATTGTTCTCCAAAGGCATTATTCACATCAATAAACAGTTTCTCATTTTCTTGCTTCAAGGATAAAATCTCACTTTCTCCCTGAAGTACTCCTGTTTCTTTTAACAAATCCCAAATCACCTGCTCATTAACTGTCTCACATTCTTCTTCTGTTACAACTACTGTTCCATCTGATTCGTTAATACTATAAACATTCACAAGCACTGGCTTATCTTCGTTTTCTTCATTCTTATTGTCCATGTCAGCTTCGTTTTCTTCTTGTTCTTGCGTATCCTTTTCTTCCCCAACAATATCCACGGATTCTTTTTGCGATTCGGATTCAGGTT
>NZ_CABVDF010000290.1:0-2845 GCF_902497045.1 uncultured Blautia sp.
AAGAAATATGCAGTTCCTGGCGTTTTCTGCCAAGATCCTCCAATTCTTTTTTTGCCTTTACAAGTTCCTGCAGTCCCTGAAGATCCGTAGGATCCCAGTTTCTGTTTTTTTCTGCAAGACTTTCCTGCTTGATCCTGAGAAGCGTATCTGCAAAAGCCCTGTCCTGTTCCTGCTGATTTTCCAGATGGATCGAGGCATTGAAAAGAGAGGCTACCTCTCTCTGTTCCTCGCTGTCCGGAAAGCTATTCAGAAGACGGGCCGGATTTACTTCCCCCTCTTTCCTCTGCTGAAACAGCATCTGCGCCACTTCCCGATAAAGAGGTACCACAAAATCCTCCGGTGTCAGATACTGTGCTACCTTATCGAAAATCCCAGGGTAAGTCACAAGCCAGGTAAGCATCAGTTTCTGAGAAGTATCTGAAGCAGATTCCCGCTTCTTTTTTTCAGAAGTTCCGGATTTTGGCTGTATCCGGTGTTCTGCAGGCGTTCCCTTAAGCGCCAGGGTATTTACCCTTTTTCTTAAATCCTCACTGCTGATCCCGTAACGTCCTCTATATATTTTAACGACAGCGTCAATGTAAAGATTTCGTTCCAGTTCATCTTTCAGTTCCAAAAGCATTTCTGCACATCGTTCAAAGAACCGGTTCTGTCCCTGCGGTTCATCCATAGAAAACTCATCTTCAGCAACACTTACTCTGAACAAAAAACTGTCCTTTGCCTCGTCAAGCCTCTTTTCGAATTCCTCGGGACCCATATTTTTGATAAATTCATCCGGGTCTTTATATGGTTTCAGGCTTACAACCCTGGAATTTACTCCTGCTTCCCGAAGTATAGGGATCCCACGAAGAACCGCCCGTATTCCCGCTTCATCGCTGTCATAAAGCAGCAGTACTTCCTGCGTATATCTTTTTAAAAGACTGGCATGCCCGGAAGTCAGGGCTGTTCCCAGTGAAGCTACCGCATTGTTAAAGCCGGCCTGATGCATGGCTATCACATCCATATATCCTTCACACAGGATCAGATATTTCTTCCTTGTAGTCCGGGCAATATTCAGTCCGTAAAGATTACGGCTTTTGTCAAATATCTTTGTTTCCGGTGAATTCAGGTACTTGGGCTTTGCATCACCCATGACTCTTCCCCCGAAACCAATAACCCGGTTGTTTACATCCATAATAGGAAAAATCACTCTGTTCCAGAATTTATCATACATTCCATGGCGCTCATCCACATTAAAAAGTCCGGATTCCCTTAAACGCTCATCGGAATAACCTTTTGACTTTAAAAAACGGTAGAGACCGTCACTGAATTTATCTGAATATCCCAGGCCGAACTTCCTCATTGTCTCGTCACTTAAGCCACGGTCTTTCAGATATTCGTATCCCCTGTATCCTTTGTCTGTGCGAAGCTGATAATAAAAATACTGCGCCGCCTGTTTATTAATTTCCAGAAGTTCTGCCTTTTCCTGGGCTTTCTGGCGAACCTCCTTAGAATATTCCATTTTTGGAAGTTCTACTCCCGCACGGTCTGCCAGATGTTTCAGAGCCTCTCCAAAGGTGTAATTTTCATATTCCATGATAAAGTTGAATACGTTTCCTCCTGCTCCGCAGCCAAAGCAATAGTACATCTGCTTGCCCGGCGTCACGGAAAAGGACGGTGTTTTTTCATTATGAAAGGGGCAAAGCCCAAAATAAGAGCTTCCCTTTCTTGTAAGTTTTACATATTGGGATACTACGTCTACAATATCATTTTTGCTTCGTACTTCCTCAATGATATCGTCTGAATAGCGCATAGACATCCTCCTCTGTTATTTAATAGCTGTCCCAGGACTGAGGGATAAAAAGCTCCCGGAATTTTGCCATAGAATACTGGTCTGTCATTCCTGAAAGATAATCACAGACAGCACGGTCCACGGTTTCTCCTTTTGCCAGAAGTTCTCTGTACTCTCTGGACATTGCCTCCGGATGCTGTATGTAATACTGATAAAGTTCCTTCAGCATATTAATGGCTTTCTTTTCCTCCCGCTTGGCTTCATGATGATTGTAGACACTTCGAAACATCAGCTCCCGAAGATCCATCAAAGCCTCCTGTATCTCGTCTGACATCTGTATACAGTCTTTATCCATACTGTTTTCTATAATGTCATGTACAAAGGTATTCAGCCGTTCCCTTGTGGTATATCCTAAAAGCATACGCATGGTAACAGGGATATCATCCTCTGTGATGATCCCGGCTCTCTGGGCATCGTCCATATCGTGATGAAGATATGCCAGCTTATCTGAAAACCGTACAACCTGACCCTCAAGTGTAGACGGATGCCCACTGGTACGGTGGTTTAAAATACCGTCAATGACTTCCCAGGTAAGATTCAGACCCTCTCCGTTCTTTTCCAGAACCTGCACAACACGGGCACTCTGCCTATAGTGTACAAATCCACCCGGACTGATCTCATTCAGTGCTTTTTCTCCGGCGTGGCCAAAGGGTGTGTGTCCCAGATCATGCCCCAGTGCAATCGCCTCCACCAGATCTTCATTAAGGCGCAGGGCCTTCGCTAAAGTCCGGGCAATCTGAGAAACTTCAAGTGTATGGGTCAGACGGTTTCTGTAATGATCCCCCTGAGGAGCAAGAAACACCTGCGTCTTGTCCTTCAGCCTCCGAAACGCCTTACAGTGAAGAATCCTGTCTCTGTCCCGCTGGTAAACCGTACGGACATCACATTCCTCTTCCTGCCTCTCCCTTCCTCGGGAATGGATACTGTGCGAGGCATAAGGACTCAAAAGTTCCAATTCTCTCTGTTCCATGTTCTCTCTGATATTCATAGGCAATCCCTCCACAGACTGACAAAATA
>NZ_CABVDF010000291.1:0-2833 GCF_902497045.1 uncultured Blautia sp.
TCTTTGTTTGTCTGTATAAGCATTCAGCCATCCTGTCTGTCCATTTGAACGTCTGACCTGCAGATATAATTTTCCTTTTTTTATGTAATACTTATCAATAATCACGTTTTCTCTTTTCTTTACTACAAACGCTCTGGAACGACTTCCTGGTTTTTTATATGTTGAAAATTGCTTAGAAGCCTTAAATGTTCTGCTTTGAGAAAAATAACCGCTGTATCCACTTCGTACTAAAGTACCATTTTTATATTTATACGGTATTACGTATTCCATTCCGCCTGTAGTCCAGTTCATTGAAACAAATCGGACTTTAATTGAATTACCTGATACAGTAATTCCACGGTTTGGATACCAGGAAACATACGACGCTCCCTGATAGTTTTTCATAAGATCAGTCAAAATGCATACTGTCTTCATCTTGCCTTTCTGATATTGCAGGATTCTATGAGAAGAAATTCCTGGATTTGGTCCTTCCGTCCATGCATATATAAATCTTTTTCCATTTGCCAACGTAATAATACGATATCCTGCATAGTCACAATCTGTTTTTGGTAAAGAGTATACCTTTTTTCCATTTACATAAAATACACCGCTGATATTATACCCACTTCTTCGAGTTTTCAGTACAATACGATCTGTTTTTCGATTTCCGTCTAAATCATACTTATACACTCTATTGTTACGAAGATTCCCACTTACTCCAGCCGCTGCCTGAACAGTTTTGCCTGAAAAACCTAATGCTGTCCCTAAAATCACCAGCAAAAACATAATCATACAACTGATCTTTTTTATTCTTTTCATACATTCCCTCCTACAATCTGTTTTAGAATTGTTTTACTATATTATTTTCGCACATAAATCTTACAATTTTAGATGATTTTCTATGACAAAATTATTATATTATCACTGCTTTTTTGAACGATTTTTTTCCATTGAATTACCTCATCTGTCCAGGTAACTGACATCTGGTTATCATAAAAACAGGTTATCTCGCCTTTTATTATATCAATATACTCAAATGTACAGTCCGTCAAAGACGGCAATTCCCCAAAGAAAGAAGCTTCCTCTAATCCATAAAAAACACCGCAGCTCCCGGCGAGATGATTTCTCATTCTCCAGAAACAGCGGTGTTTTTCTGTTTTTATTTCAGATTTTCATGCTTCTTCAAAAATGCCACTGCGCCCAAAAGCCCGGCATTGTTTCCAAGCTCCGCAGCGCAAATATGGAGATTTTCCCGGAAACAGGGCATTACCTTCTTCAGGATTTTTTCTTTCAGAGGACAGATAAACAATTCTTCCTGCTGGCTGACGCCGCCTCCGATGATCACAGTTTCCGGATTAAAAATGTGGATCAGTCCAATCAGCCCTACGGCAATATCCTGAATCCATTCATCCAGAATTTTCAAGATTTTCTGATTTCCTTCTGCTGCCTGACAAAAAATATATCTGCCGTCAATATCTGTATCGGATAAGGTGTCATAAAGTTCCTTCACCCGTCTTACCAGAGCCGTTGTAGACGCATAGCTTTCATAGCAGCCTGTATTTCCGCAGCTGCATGGAATTCCGTCTTTTTTTATGGTAAAATGCCCCAGTTCTCCGGCAATTCCTACTGATCCGGAAAGAAGCTGATCCTGTACAATGATCCCGCCTCCTACTCCGGTTCCTACTGTGATCATGATCACATTGCGGCTGTCTTTTGCCGCTCCTTTCCACTGCTCACCCATAACGGCACAGTTGGCATCATTTGCCACTGTGGCCGGAAGATGATAATGTTCCTCCAGAATTGTTTTTACAGGAGTTCCAAGCCAGTTGGCAATATGCCCTGCAGAGCCGGCCACAGTTCCCTCCTGCACATTGATCTGTCCGGTAGCAGAAACTCCAATCCCGGAAAGGTTTTCCACTGAAGTACTAATGCGTTTCAGAAAAATGTCTGTATTTTTTACTACAGTTTCAATGATAGGTGTCTGATATCCATCAAAGCTGACAGAAAAAGAATCCATTTCCAGGATATCTCCATCGCTGTTCACAAGACCGATCTTTGCCGCTGTTCCCCCAATATCAATACCCAGAAATATTTTATTTGTCTGCATTGTGATATTCCTTCACTCTGTTGATAAAGCGGGTGGCAATCTCCAGCGGCCGTGTGATCGCCCCTCCTACTACAACGGCATAAGCGCCTGCCTCCAGCATCTGCACTGCCTCATCCGGATAGTGCACCTTACCTTCTGCAATCACAGGAATATCAATTGTTTCCGAAAGCTTTTTCACCAGCTCCACATCCGGTCCGTCCACCTTCGGAGAATAGTCCGTATATCCGCTTAATGTGGTTCCCACAAAATCCACGCCGCATTTCCATGCGTTTACACCCTCTTCATAAGTAGAAATATCCGCCATAAGCACAACGTCCGGATATTTTTCTTTGATCTGGGCGATAAATTCATTAATGGTAGATCCATCTCCTCTTCTTCTCATGGTGCAGTCCAGTGCAATGATATCTGCATCTGCTGCGTAAAGCTCATCTACTTCTTTCATAGTGGGTGTAATGTAGGAATCATAACCGTCATAAACAATCTTGATGATTCCGATTACCGGAAGATCCGTTTCTTCTTTGATTGCCAGCACATCCCTGATACTGCTGGTGCGGATACAGGGAGAGCCTGCCTGCTTGGCAGCCCGGGCCATCAGATACATAATTGATTTTTCTTCCACATAAAGGGGTTCAGAAGGAAGAGCCTGACAGGAAACGATCAGCTGTCCTTTGATCCTCTCGAGGATTTCTTGTTTAGAATACCTCATAAAAGTCCACCTCCGTAAAAATACCTATATTTTTATCTTTA
>NZ_CABVDF010000292.1:0-2805 GCF_902497045.1 uncultured Blautia sp.
TCTTCTTTTTCATTTTACCTTACCTTCTTAAAATTTTAGATATAAAAATGGCGTATAAGAGTTATAAACCAGGAATGCCACACTCAGAAGCAGCAGGATCATGTTTACGGCGGCGGCTTTCCACGGGCTGCGTCTCATAGAGAGCTTATAGTGCTGATATAATCCGGGACGTGATGCGGGGATAGCGATCAGGAACAGGATCAGAGAGCTTCTCAGGGCAAAAAGCGCCTGTGTATCTGCAAAACCGGAAACACCGATACCGACCAGCGCCATCAGGAAATTTCCCATAGAAGAAAAATCTGTCTGACTGAAAAACACCCATCCGATCATAACAGCCAGCATGGTGTACAGATTTGCCAGAGGTCTTGGTATTTTCTTCAGGAGATCTGTCAGGACAAATTTTTCCAGAAGAAGCAGAAGTCCATAATATAGTCCCCACAGTACAAAATTCCAGCTTGCTCCATGCCACAATCCTGTCAATGCCCATACAACAAAAATATTCCGGACGTGCTTCAGAGGGCTTACACGGTTTCCTCCAAGGGGGATATAGATATAATCCCGGAACCAGCTTCCAAGGGAAATATGCCAGCGTCTCCAGAATTCAGAAACACTGGTAGAAGTATAAGGATAGTCAAAGTTTTTCTTAAAATCAAATCCCAGCATCTTGCCCAGACCGATAGCCATATTTGAATAGCCGCTGAAGTCAAAGTAGATCTGCATAGTATAAGCAAAAATCGCAATCCAGGATCCAAGGAAGGAAAGCGTCTCGCCGGAAGAGGTAAGAGCTGCATAGATTCCGGCAAGGTTGTCGGCAAGAAGAACCTTTGCGGCCAGACCTTTGATAAAATATTCGGCACCGACGCCAAGTTTTATGATATTGACAGAACGTCTGGTAAGCTGTTCTTCAATATCCGCATACCGGATAATGGGGCCTGCGGTCATATGTGGAAACATGGTACTGTAGACCATAAACGGCAGCAGCTTTTTCTGAGCGTGTATTTTTTTCTGACAGATATCAAAAATATAAGAAAGATTTTTGAATGTGTAAAAAGAGATTCCAATGGGCAGAGAAAGTTCCGGATGGGAGATGGAGATACCTAAAATTCCACCAATGGAATCCAGAAAAAAGCCGTAGTATTTAAAGAATCCAAGGATAAAAAGATCGATCACAACAATAAAGACCAGATTGCCGCGGATCTTTTTGGGACAGTGAGATAGTTCCTCCATTTCCAGTCCCATGAAATAATGAAAAAGGGCACTGAAGATCATAAGGATTACATATACCGGTTCACCCCAGGCATAGAAAAAGAGACTTCCCGCAACAAGAAGAAAATTGCGGAGCCTGTAAGGAACCAGATAATAAGCCAGTAAAAATACAGGTAAAAAACCAAATATAAAAAAAATATTGCTGAAAACCATTGCTTTTCTCCAATCTTAAATCAGGGATAAAAATATTTCGCGCCATTTTTGGGCGTTGGGACCGCAGGCATAGATCACATAATTGCCCTTGGATTCAACGGCTGCTTCATTCAAAAAGGCCATCTGATCGGTACCATAGCCCTGAAAAACCTGTTTTTGACTGTCCAGATGTGAACGTGCATTGTCGCAGGCAATATCAGCCTGATGCTTGTCAGGAGCCTTTATAATCAGCAGTTCTTCAACAGACATAGGTGAAACTGCTTTGTAGAACAGATATCCCTCCAGAGAATCTTCAGAAAGCTGATAATAGCGTTTTAAATCGGTGCGTCCCCGTTTTTTCAGTGCAGTGACTGTTTCCTCAGATTCTATGGAGGCAGCAATATCCTCCATGGGGACGTCTTTGGCGCTGTCTGAGGTATAGATCAGAAACAGGTATACGGCAAGAAAAGCAACCATGCCGATTTTGATAAAAAGATATTTTTTTGATCCCATAGTTATAACCCCGCTGTTTTTGCCATATAAGTAAGCCACTTTGGATAATATTCACTTACCACATGTTCGCCGTCAGGCTCATACATGGCGTCATTGTCCTGCACAATAAAAGAATTGTCTATATAGGTGCAGTTCATTTCCTGACAAAGCTTCTTCAGACCTTCATTATATTCCGGATAGTATCCAAGAGCCGGAATCTGATCGATGGTTGACTGCTGGATGGGCAGGATCCCATTTATGTAAACTGGAGAATCCGGAAGCGCTTCCTGAAGCTTTTTCAGCTGTGCACGGTAGGCATCGATAAAAGCCTGCCAGTCGGATTCATAAAGTTCCAGGTCATTGGAACCGAAGGCCATAAAAATATTTCTGGGATGAAGACCAATTGCCGTTTCTATCTGTTCATTGGCATCTGCTACAGAAAGTCCACGTTTACTGATTACCACATCGGTATCCAAAAAGCCGTATTCTACAATGGATTCTGTAATGGAATCACCGATAATGACACTGCCTTGGAAAGCTTGTTTGATCTCAATATTACTGAGAGTTTTATTTTCTTCTGCGATTATTTTCTGGATATCAGAATCTTGTTGCTTTTGGGAATTTTGCTCCAGTTCCTGAAGCTGTTTTTCGATTTGGGAAATATCGGAAGCTTCCAGAGCCTTAAGGCGGGAAACTCCTTCTTCATAGATGATGCTGTTGTCAGCAGAATGGGTATGCACATAAAAATAGGCAATCCCTCCGGCAAAGATGATTATAGCAGGGATTACTCCAAACAGCATTTTTGAATATGATTTTCTTTTTCTCAACGTATTTCTCCTGTAAAATGATATTTTTTGATATCTTTCGACCTTATTATAATACGAAGTAAAAATACTTCAAGCGTTAACGGAATAT
>NZ_CABVDF010000293.1:0-2804 GCF_902497045.1 uncultured Blautia sp.
CTATATCATAGATGAAATAAATTGACAAGAATTGTATTCTGATATAAAATGAATAAAACATAACAAAACAGAACTAAAATAAACAAAGGAGAAGGCGAATGAAGAAAAAACTGGCGGTTATTGCACTTGCAGGGATGATGGCAGCGGGATTTACAACAGGAAATGTACAGGCAGCAGAGCCAGGCGGAGAGCTTTATGTTTTTATTGCAGCCAGCCTTGCCAATGCAATGGAGGAAATCCAGAAAGATTTTAATGAAAAATATCCGGATGTGGAAATTTTTTATAATGCAGACAGTTCCGGTACGCTTCAGAAACAGATTGAGGAAGGATCCAGATGCGATATCTTTTTTTCAGCAGCAACGAAACAGATGGATGCACTTGTTGAAAAAAAACTGGCAAAGGAGGATTCTGTGGAAGACCTTCTGGAAAACAAGGTAGTGCTGATCAAGCTGAAGGATGCTGAAACTAAGGTGACAGGTTTTGAGAATATCACAGAGGCTGAAAACCTGGCTCTTGCAGGGGAAGATGTTCCTGTGGGACAGTATGCAAGGGAAATTTTTACCAATCTTGGAATCATGGATCAGGTAGAAAATATGGAGATCAATGAGGGTAAAAATGTAACGGAGGTTCTGGCAGCAATTACACAGGGAAGCAATGAGGTGGGAGTTGTATATGCCACAGATGCTGCTTCTGTTGCAGATCAGGTGGAAATTATTGCGGAGGCTCCGGCAGAAGCTCTTGAAACGCCGGTTCTTTATCCGGTGGGACTTACAGAAGATCAGGAGGCGTCTTCGGCAGAACAGGAGGCGGCAGAGGTATTTCTTGAGTATCTCCAGACAGAAGAGGCGCTGACAGTTTTTGAGGAGTATGGATTCAGCCCGTACACTGAGGAAAAGGAAGCGGCTGCCGCAGAGGAAAATACAGAAGAGAAAGCAGCGGAATAAACGGAGAAAGCTATGGGAGAGTTTATGCAGGAGATTAACTGGTCTCCTCTGTGGATTTCCCTGAAAACAGGCGCGGTGGCTACGGCCATCGCGTTCTTTCTGGGAATCTGGTGTGCCAGAAAAATCATGAAAATGAAACCGGTATCCAGGGCTGTGCTGGATGGCGTCTTAACGATGCCCCTTGTTCTTCCGCCCACAGTTGCCGGTTTTTTTCTGCTGATCATTTTTAGTCTCAGAAGACCTTTTGGAAAATTTCTTCTGGAAAATTTTGACTTTAAGATCGTGCAGACCTGGAAAGGCTGTGTGGTGGCAGCCGCAGTGATCGCCTTTCCTCTGATGTACCGAAATGCAAGGGCGGCCTTTGAACAGGTGGATGTAAATTTGATACATGCAGGTCAGACCCTTGGAATGAGTGACCGTAAGATATTCTGGAAAGTGATCATGCCTACAGCAGCTCCGGGGATCGCATCCGGCACAGTGCTGGCTTTTGCCAGAGCCATTGGTGAATATGGAGCTACATCCATGCTTGCAGGAAATATACTGGGCAAGACCAGAACGGTTTCCGTTGCTATTGCAGCAGAGACGGCAGCAGGGAATTACGATGTGGCTGGTTTCTGGGTAGTGGTGATCGTTGCATTGTCTTTTGTGATCGTGGCGCTGATCAATATTGTATCCGGAAGAGGAATGAAGAGCAGAAGATGGATCTGAAAACAGACAAGAGGAAAAAAACATGTCCATTTATGTAAATATAGAAAAGAAATTCAAGGGTTTTTCCCTGAAGGTGAAGCTTAATACAGAAAGTGCATCGACAGGTATCCTTGGAGCTTCCGGAAGCGGAAAGAGCATGACGCTCCGCTGTATTGCCGGGATTGAGACTCCGGATCGGGGAGAAATCCTGGTCAATGGAAAACCGCTTTTTGATTCAGAGAAAAATATCAATCTGAAGCCCCAGCAGCGTCATGTGGGATATCTGTTCCAGAACTATGCGCTTTTTCCCACAATGACGGTTTATGAAAATATAGGCTGCGGCTTTCGCGGCGAAAAAGAATTCCGAGATGAAAAAATAAGAGACTTTATTGACAGATACCATCTGGAAGGACTGGAAAAACACCTTCCTTCTCAGCTTTCCGGAGGGCAGCAGCAGAGAGTGGCACTGGCAAGGATGATGATCGGTGAGCCGGAGGTAATCCTTTTGGACGAGCCGTTTTCTGCTTTGGACGGATTCCTGAAAGATGTACTTCAGAGGGATATGCAGGATTTTCTGCAGGAATATCAGGGAGACATGCTTATGGTCACCCACAGCCGCGATGAGGCTTTCCGTTTCTGCCATGAGCTTACGCTTTTAAAAGAAGGAAAAACACTGACTTCAGGAAAGACAAGGGAGCTTTTTGAGCAGCCGGGACTTGTAGAGGCGGCCCGGCTTACGGGGTGTAAGAATTTTTCCAGAATTGAAAAACTGGGACCCCGGTATCTTTTTGCTTTGGACTGGGGAATCTCGCTCAGGACGGAGAAGGAAATCCCCGAAGAAGCTTCTTATGTGGCAATCCGTGGACACTGGATTCAGGGACGGGATGCAGACGGAGAAAACTGTATTCCGTTCCAGCCGGCAGAATATGTGGAAAATACATTTGAGCATCAGTATCTTGTTCAGACACCCGGAATGGACAAGGACACTGTGCTGTGGTGGATGTGTCCAAGAAACAGTTTCCGGGAGACAGAAAAGGGAAAGCTGCCGGAGTATCTGTATCTTCCTCCGGAGCATCTGATGCTGCTGAAATAATTAAGATTATATAGTAATGCGCATTGACAAGTTCTGGCTTTCTATTGTACTATAATGATGTAGTATAAAATGCAGTGAGG
>NZ_CABVDF010000294.1:0-2798 GCF_902497045.1 uncultured Blautia sp.
TCAAGTAATTTTATCGTATCATAAGGTATTTTTATTGTCAATAAAAATGCCTGTTTTGAAGCTGTGAAAAAGATTTGCAGATATTTTCTTCCGTACTGCATTCTATTGTACAGGAAACTTCTGTCCTGTCACGAAACATGTCCAGAACCTGCCCATAAGGAACTGTTCCGTCTCCCAGTGCTTGATGCCTGTCCCTGTCTCCCGGGTTGTCATGAATATGAAGGTGGCGGATATAAGGAAAAAGTGTTTCCGCCCATTCTGTACAGTCTGTCCGGGAAAAGCAGTTTGCATGACCGATATCCAGGCAGATTCCAAAAGAAGGATGGGAAACCTTCTCCATAACCTCTCTCAATGGTTCCGGAAGAGGATCCATTACATTTTCCATAAGGATCTCTACAGAATCATCTTTATCGTCCAGAAACCTCTTATAAAAATCTGCCATTCGATCTGCCCAGCCTGTAAGAAAATAAACAGAGGGAATAAATCCACTGTGCAGGATCAGTTTTTTTGCGCCCAGCTCCCCAGCTGCCTGATATGCCTGTTCATATCGTGTTCGTGTAGCCTGTACCACCAGCGTATCATAAGCCATGGGATTCAGATCAAGAAACGGACCATGGAGGATAAGCTCTCTGCATTCCATAAATTCCAGGCGTTTCTGATAGGTCCTCAGCGACCGGGCAAGATTATCCAGATTTTCCGCTACTGAGAATTCGATGCTTTCTATCCCCAGGCCTGTCCGGGCGATTATTTCTTTCATTTCTTCATCTTTTACCAGATGACTGATATAAATCATAACTTCTCCCTTTACCTATACCAGATCATAGGACTTTAACTGTTTTCTGCGCCGTCTGTAGTCCGGACAGTATTTTTCCACCTCAGACCAGAACTCTCCGGAGTGATCCATATGGCTCCGATGAGCCAGCTCATGGATCACTACATAGTCCAGCAGTTCTTCCGGAAGATAATAAAGCTGATAATTAAAATTTACATTCCCCTTTGCACTGCAGCTTCCCCACCTGGTCTTCTGATTACGAATAGTGATTCTCCCTACTGTAACTCCCATGACCTGACTGTAATACTTAACCCTGTCTCCTATTTTTTCTTTTATTTTTTCTATTTCTTCCGGGGGTAATTTTTCTGCCGGCACCGCGCCTGTGGAATTACATGTATTTTTTCTGCTTTGCATCAACTCTGTTTTCTCAAGAATCCATTTTCTGTGTTTTTCAACAAATTTTTCCACTTCACTGTCCTGTAGCCGGTTAGGAATCCGAACCAGAACATCTTTCCCGCTCCGTACCTCCAGCCCGATACTTTTTCTGGACGAACGGATCACCGTCAGAAGAATCTCCCTGTCATCATGCTGTATCTTCAACTGCTTTAACAAGGCTGATCTCCTTTCAAAATACTGAAAGCCCTTTTCTTGTTTATTTCTCTTCCAGAGCTTCCTCTACTGCTTCTCCTGCATCTTCCAGCGCATCCAGAGCTTCTGTAAGGATATCCGCTTTCTCCTGATCTCTGTCTTCATATTCTTCCAGTACGTCCACCAGCTGATCCTTCAGATTCTCCAGCTGCTTCCTGATCACCACCAGCTTATTATTTTTTTCTGCTTCTGCTGTAAATTCTCTTACCTTTGCCATAATTTATTCCTCCTTATCTTTCATCAATGGTTTCTATTTCTACCTTTCGGTTTTTTCCTTCCTGTTTCCAGACCATCAGATGGATCTTATATTCCACCGAATCCTTTGCATAAATAAAAGGTTCCTCCGTCAGCACTTCCACCTGTTTCCCTGACATCTCCAGCTGTTTTTTTCTCTGTTCTGCTTTTTCCTGTATCCGCAGGATTTTTTCTGCCGTTTCTCTGTGCGGCTGATAATCCTTAATTCCCCGTTTCTTTTTCAGACAGCCTGTGCCAAAATCCCGACGCTCATATACGGATGCCGCCCGCGCCAGTTTTTCGCTGATCAGATCCACCACTTCTGCATGTTTTACTTTATGCAGCATACGTGCAATCTGCTTTGCAACACATTTTACAGGAAACCGACGATACAGACAAATCCAGTTTTTCAGACTTCGGTCTCCAGCCTCCTCTGCAAGCTGCGTCATTACCTGCAGCGCCTCCTCTGAAACCAGCCACCAGGAACAGGAGGGTACCAGATATTTTTCTGAAACAGCCGGATAACAGCAAAAATTCAATGGTGGAAATTCTGCCAGACTGGAAATCCATCTTTCCTCCTGAGAACAAAATTCTTCTCCCAGATACTCTCTTTTGTCCCGTAGAATGGCGATCCGATATTCCAGCTGCCGGAGATATTCGTAGCCTTTTACCCAGAAGTGTCCGGTTCTCCCATAATCAAATAAATGGACTTCCAGTTTCAGATCCTGGAAAAACAACGTACAAACCGTATCTTCCTGATGCACCACCAGCACATACTGATCTCCATCCTGATTCAGATCCGCCCACAGTTCTCCCTGAAAATCCGGCAGATAGGTTCCGGTCAGTTTTGCCCTGCAAAAAACAAGAAAGCTTTCCACCGCATCATTCATCAGATATACCAGACGGATATTCTCTGTTTCCTTTTCTTCCGGAAGCAGTTCAAACTGTCCCTGAGACAAAAGTAATTCCAGTTTCTCATATTCATTTTTAAAGGGAAGTTTTTCTTTCATAAACCCTCTTCCTTTTTCTTAATAACCATAAGTATAACATATCTGTCCCGGCTTCTGCATCCATCCATTTATATTCTTTCTTTTCTGCTCTCAGCTTTTATCATTTCACACTTTTTGTAAGAAGTAAACAATTT
>NZ_CABVDF010000295.1:0-2797 GCF_902497045.1 uncultured Blautia sp.
GAGGTTTTGATAATGAAAAATAACAAAGTAAAAAAAATGCTGTGTGGTTTATGCTCTATAATTCTTCTAGGCGGAAGCTGTCAGGCAGTACCGGTTATGGCAGATATGGGGAATGGAAATTTTGTGGCGGTCAATGATTCCGTTGCAGTAGACAGTATTACGGTCAATGGCATTACGGTAGAAGCGTTATACCGGCCTTATGATTCCAGCTGTGACACAGATGCTACTTATTGCTGCGCAGCTCTTGTAAAAAGATTTTACGAGCAGGTTTATGGGAAAAATGTATATGGACTGGAGAGGATTGATTCTGTTCCGCTTATGGACGGAGGCCAGTTTGTTCAGACTTATGAACCGAAGGTGGGAGACATTCTGAGAGATAATTACTCTGTTCATTGGGCCATTGTGAAAGAGGTATCGGGAAGTACCATTACACTGATTCAGCAAAATG
Organism: uncultured Blautia sp.; assembly: GCF_902497045.1. Taxonomy (NCBI): domain Bacteria; kingdom Bacillati; phylum Bacillota; class Clostridia; order Lachnospirales; family Lachnospiraceae; genus Blautia; species uncultured Blautia sp. The sequence goes on from NZ_CABVDF010000295.1 coordinate 449, forward strand.
CCTGGAACACAGCTTATACGAATGCCTGGGTAGGGGCAACTGTAGAAAAGGGGGATCCAAGATATACCTTTTTTACCTGGGACGGAAATGCAGGAGAGGTTCAAAGTGCACCGACGGCAAGTTTTACTGTAAATTATGAAGCACCACAGATTTACAATACAACAGCAGTGGTTTCCGCTAAGATAGATAATCCTTATAGAAATACCGTTTATCAGGTAGGCTGCCATATCTGGGATGCCGAAGATAATCTCATTATAAGACATGTGGAGGATTGTGTACGGAACGAAAGCAGATTTAATATGTGGTATGATATTCAGGGAGAAATTGGGCTGGCTCTTAATCCTGGAACTGCTTATAAATATCAGTTCTTTATTATTTATGAAGGGCAGGAATATCCGGGAGAAATCCAGAGTTTTACCACAGCAGGATGAACACATGGAGGCGGCCATAGTTTTTGAATGAATCCGTTCCTGAAGAAAGAAATATTACAGGTTATTTCAGTTGTAAAAGGTGCAGAAAAATGATATTTTGGAAATGAAAAGAATATTGTAGAAGTATCACACAAAGGAATAAGACAGATGCAAAATCAGCTGAATGACGTATATAATTTAAACAGCCGATATAGTTTGAAAAGAAAACTGGGACAGGGGGCATTTGGCATCACTTATCTTGCATGGGATAAGCAGGAAAAAAGAGAAGTGGCAGTTAAGATATGGCAGCAGGATACAAAGCAGGAAGCTTTTGAAGCGGCAAAGGATTTTTTTCTAAGGGAAGGAAAGATACCGGGACTGGTAGAAATATATGATTTTTTTGAACGGGCAGGAATGCAGTTTTTGGTAATGGAATATCTTTCCGGCGGAACGCTGAAGGAATATATCCATAAAAGAAAAAAATCCATGCTGCCTCCGATGGAAGCTGTAAATATTTTAATGCCGGTCATGGAAGCTGTGGCAAAGCTCCACAGCGAAGGGATGGTTCATTGCGATATAAGTCCTGATAATCTGATGTTTGATGAGAATTCTAATCTATGTATGATAGACCTTGGGGCAATCAGAAAACAGGGTGTTGTATGTGAAAAGAGCTTTTTAAAGGAACCATATAGTGCACCAGAACAATACACAGATACTGCACGCATCGGTCCCTGGACGGATATTTACAGTATCTGTGCAATTTTTTATGAAATGATAACGGGAGAGAAACCAATGGCTGCAACGGAGCGTATGAAATACGATCGGTTACAGCCTGTTTCTGCATATACACATATTTCTGCAAAACTGGAACATGTTTTTATGAGAGGGCTGGAATATGAGATTAGGGACCGTTATTACAGTATAAGAGTATTTATGGAAGCCCTGTCTCTGCCTGTGGAAAAGATAAAAAGACTGGATGGAGCTACTCGTAGGGTATGGGGATCAGTGTGGCTGGAAGCAAGTATTGAAAACAGAAGAACACGGATAGAACGCAAGAGAAGTGCCCTTGTGAAAAGGTTGAAACATTTTGCCGTTGGGGCAGGAGTGATGCTTCTGGGACTTGGAATTGCAGCAGGAGCCGCAGGATGGTATTTCAGAAGAAACCCGGAAAAATATTTCGCCTTGGAAAATAAGATGGCTCAGATTATGCATATAGATCAAAAGGATAAGATGCTCGTCTGTAAAGGAATAAAAGATTATGAAAAAATTCTGGAATACCTGCAAACCCATGGTGAAGTGGATGAGAATATAAGAATGGATGGAGATTTTATTTGAGCTGTATGTGAAATTTGAGGAGTGGCCGGAAAATACAAAAATCCGTGTGGCTCATTCTCTTGGGCTTTGCAGCCAGGATCCGGATACAGAAGAGTGGAAGCACGCCGAGGCGGAACTGCGCAGAATGGAGAAGGAAGAGAGAAAAAGAGAGGAGGAGAGGGATTCAGAAGGCTCTCGAAATGCTGCAGAAAAAAGAAAAGCGTATCAGAGAGGCCGCGTAGGAGAGGATTATTTCCGGGAATTTATGACAGGAGCAAGGGATATTAACAGAGAAACCCTGATTAGTTTCCTGCTTTTTGTCAGACAGAGGGTCGATCTGAATAAAGAAAATAATATTACCATAAACAGGCTCAGCCGCATCCTGGAAAACTGTGAATTTGAAAGATTGCGTCCGGATCAGGAGTTTGATTCCTTTGTGCTTCATTTTCTGCGCTCCTCAGATCCTATGGAGGTTCTGGAGGAAGAGGTGGAAAAACAGGTAATACAGGGAAAGAATTTCTATTTGTACAGAGTTTATAAAGAGGCTTACTGTCATGAAAAAGAATTACTGGAATATCTTCTTTAAAAACAAATTTGCAGAAACAGAGGCTATACTGAAATTATA
>NZ_CABVDF010000296.1:0-2748 GCF_902497045.1 uncultured Blautia sp.
AATTAATACTTGCAATCCATGTAATCCTGTGTTAATATGTAAAAGAACTTGAAAAAGATATTTCGTAAATGTTACAAAACTTGTTAATTATAAGAGGTGAGAAACATGAAAAAACGTATTGTATGTCTGATGTTAGCAGTTATGATGATGGGTACACAGGTTGCTACTGTAAGTGCTTCCAGAGAAGAAGAACTGAGAGAGGAGCAGGCATGGACAAGTGCACAGCTTGATGCCACATATGCTCAGATCGATCAGTTTTATGCAGCAAAAGAGCAGCTTCAGAATGAGATTGCAGCATTGGACGCTAATCTTGTAAATGTCATGGTCTCCATTCAGACTCTGGAAGGAGATATCAGCAATAAAGAGGCTGATATCAAACAGACACAGTCAGATCTTCAGAAAGCTCAGAATGCAAAAGATAAACAGTACGCAGCAATGAAACAGCGTATTCAGTATTTATATGAAAAAGGCGGAAACGATGCATGGTTCCAGATGATGGTAAATGCAGAGAATCTTTCCGAGCTTCTTACTAAGGCTGAGTATACTCAGAAGATGTATGATTATGACAGACAGAGCCTGGAAAAATATGTAAATACAATTGATCAGGTAACAAAGCTTGGAAATCAGTATCAGCAGGAAAAAGCAGAACTGGAAGGCATGAAGCAGGAATATGAAGCCGAATCTGTAAACCTCCAGGTTGCGATCGATGAAAGAAAAGCAACATCTGCAAATTATGACAATGAGATTGCATATGCACAGCAGATGGCTAATGAATATGCCGCTTTGATTCAGCAGCAGCAGGCGGAAATCGAACGTCTGGAAGCTGAGAGAATCGCAGCAGAAGAGGAAGCCAGACGTCAGGCTGAGCTTGCAGCAGCAGAGGAGGCAGCACGCCAGGAAGCAGAACAGCAGGAAAACACAACCGTATACGACGAAGAGGGAAATGAGATCGATCCTGAAGATGCAGCAGAAAACGGTGATGTTGTATATGATGAGAATGGAAATGAGATTGATCCTGATGAGATCCTCACAGAAGATGATGGAAATTCAGAAGGCGATGTTGAATACGATGAGTACGGTAATGTGATCGACAGTGACAATACTGTGGATCCAGAAGAATACGAGAGTTCAGGCTCTACAGGATCCGGCTCAGGTTCTTCTGTTGTAGATTTTGCAACACAGTTTGTAGGTAACCCATATGTTTGGGGAGGAACCAGCCTTACAAACGGAGCTGACTGTTCCGGCTTTGTACAGAGTGTTTATGCAAACTTTGGCGTAAGCCTTCCGAGAACATCATATGAGCAGCAGAATGCAGGTACAGAGGTATCTTATGCAGATGCACAGCCGGGAGATCTGATTTGCTACGGCGGTCATGTAGCTATCTATATGGGCGATGGAAAAATTGTACATGCTTCCAACTCCAGAGATGGTATTAAGATCAGCAACGATGCTACATACAGAACAATTCTGTCTGTAAGACGCCTTGTGTAGTCTGAAAAGAAAATAATTGATGATATAAGGCCCCCTCAAAGTGAATCTTTGAGGGGGCCTTGGCTGTTCAGAGAAGCCGGAAAACCTGTTCCGCACAGGCTTTCATATTCAATCTGGCTGTCTGGGGATCCATGGCTTCCTCAAGAGTGGAAATTCCTCTTATAATGGGGAAGAACGCATCGATACCGGCCTTATTGCAGGCTGTGGCTTCTTTTGTTACACTTCCGGCAAATGCAATGGTTTTTGCACCGTATTTTTTTCCAAGCCGTGCAACGCCTACAGGAGCTTTGCCCATGGCGGTCTGGTGATCCAGACGCCCTTCTCCGGTTACTACAATATCCGCGTTTTTGATTTCTTCTTCAAGATGTATGGCATTCAGAAGAAGCTGCACTCCGGGGGTGAGAACACCATTCAGGTAACTTAAAAATGCGAATCCAAGACCGCCGGCTGCACCGGCTCCTTCAGCAAGGGAATAATCTGACCCAATAACAGAGGCGGTGACAGCTGCATAGTTAGCCATGCCTGCGTCAAGTACAGGAGCCGCTTCAGGAGTAACGCCTTTCTGAGGACCGTAAATGTAGGTAGCGCCATTAGGACCACAGAGAGGATTTGTGACATCACAGGCAATCTGAAAATGACATTGAGAGAGGAGCTCCATTTTATCTGACATATTTACAGATACGATTTTTTCCAGTGCCTGGCCCCCTTCTCCAACATCTTTTCCATTTTGATCCAGAAAAGAAAATCCAAGAGCTTTCAGCATTCCGATGCCTCCGTCATTTGTGGCGCTTCCGCCAATGCCGATGATAAAATTACGGATTCCGTTGTTTATGGCATGGAGGATCATTTCTCCCACACCGTAAGTAGTAGCTTCCTGAGGGGTGGCATGATCAGATAACATGATCCCTGCAGCAGAAGCCATTTCCATGATTGCTGTATTAGAATTTTCCAGATAGCCGTAATATGTTCTGACTGGATCGCCCATAGGACCTGAGACCGTCAGATCGATTCGTTTTCCGTTCATTCCTTCGATCAGGGCATCGGTGGTTCCTTCTCCTCCGTCAGCCAGTGGCTTTACAATGACGGTGGCTTCAGGATGAGCTGCAAGTATACCGGCTTTTACTGCTATTCCTGCTTCCATAGAAGTTATACTTCCTTTGAAAGAATCAACTGCTACAACAACTTTCATAAAAAACCTCCCGCTGAATTAAACCGAATTGATATTTATATTTTACCATGGAGAAGACGGTTATGATA
>NZ_CABVDF010000297.1:0-2717 GCF_902497045.1 uncultured Blautia sp.
ATTTTTACAGCCTGTCATTTCTTCTGCTTTGCGAAGACGAAAGAGGCAGTGATCACTCCGGAAAAAGAAAAAATTTCTGTAAAGGTTCAGTTGAAAACAGTCATGCAGAACAGACCATATCTTCTTGCATTGGTAGGACAGATATTATTTGGATTTACATTATATGGTAGAAACGCAGATATTCTGTATTATTTTACATATGTGGAAGGAAATGCCACTTACTATACGACTTATTCCATGTGCATTATTATTCCGTCTATTATCGGGGCAGCCTGTTTTCAACCAGTATTCCGCAAGTTGAATAACAAAGGAAGAACAGCATCTCTCTTTGCTTTATTTACAGGAATTTCAATGTTGTCTATGTTTTTCTTCAATGCCAAAGAATCACCAGCTATTTTTTATGCATTATCTGGTCTCACACAGTTTTTTTTCTCTGGATTTAATACCGCAATCTATGCAATTATTCCAGACTGTGTGGAATATGGGGAGTGGAAAACCGGACTTAGAAATGATGGTTTTCAGTATGCATTTATTTCACTTGGAAATAAAATCGGAATGGCAGTTGGAACAGCACTTTTAGCAGGATTACTTGGAAAATATGGTTATATTGCAAATCAGACACAAAATGCAACTGTACTTTCAATTATGAAACATGCATTTACGACGATTCCAGGTGCACTTTGGATTGTGACTGCGGTTGTATTATTTTTCTACCGGTTAAATAAAAAACGTTATAACGAGATTGTGGAGGAACTGAAAAATGGAAGAAAAAGTTGATATCGTGGCATTGGGAGAATTGCTGATTGATTTTACGGAAGCAGGACACAGTCAGGATGGGAGGAAATTGTTCGAACAGAATCCCGGCGGTGCTCCGGCAAATCTTCTAACCGTTGCAAGCCACTTTGGGTATCACACATCTTTTATTGGAAAAGTTGGAAACGATATGCATGGTAAATTTTTAAAGAAGACATTGCAAAAGGAAGGAATCAATACAGATGCTATTGTTGAAGACCCGGGTTATTTTACAACGTTGGCATTTGTGGAAATCGGTGAAAATGGAGAACGAAATTTTTCTTTTGCAAGAAAACCGGGTGCAGATACACAGTTAAAAAAAGAAGAACTGGACCAGACGTTAATTTCCGGATGTAGAATTTTTCATTTTGGATCATTATCGCTGACAGACGAACCGGCAGAAAGCGCAACGATCGAAGCGGTAAAAATGGCAAAAGCAGCGGGTGTACTTATTTCCTACGACCCGAATTACCGTCCATCCCTGTGGAAAAGTAAAGAGCGTGCAGTGAAAAAAATGAAATCTGTTGTAGAACTGGTAGATGTCATGAAGGTATCGGATGAAGAGAGTATTCTCCTGACAGGGGCAAAAAGTTATGAGCAGGCTGCAGAAGAAATTCTTGCTATGGGACCGAAGCTGGTTGCCGTTACATTGGGAGAACAGGGTGTTCTTATGGCAGCAAAAAACAGAAAAGAAATCATAAAAGCGTTTCAGACCAATGCAGTCGATACGACCGGAGCGGGTGATTCCTTCTGGGGAGGCGTATTATGCAGTATTCTTTCTATAAACAAGCCCGTAGAAAAGATGGAATGGGAAGAGATCAGAAAGTGTGCTGTTTTGGGAAATGCAGTTGCCGGATTGTGTGTGCAAAAGAGAGGTGGAATCCCTGCGATTCCGACGAAAGAAGCAGTGCTTGAATTTATGATGTGGTATAAAAAAAGTTGACACCTCATTCTCAAGGATTTGAGATATAATCAAGAGGATAAGGAGAGTGGACAAAATGGTAGGAAACAGACAATATGACCATGAATACAAAGTACAGGCGGTGAAACTCGCTAAAGAAATCGGACAAGCTAAGGCAGCTGAAGAACTGGGAGTGCCAAGGAATACCCTGTATGGCCGGGTACATGCGAACCGTCTTGGCAATCTTGATCTTGGAGCTGGCTCACAGACTCCACAAAGTGCCATGACGCTTAATGAAGAACTTTTAAGGCTCCGTCAACAGGTAAAGGAACTGGAGAAGGAAATCAGACTTTTAAAGAAAGAAAACGACTTTCTTGAGGAAGCCAGTGCTTTTTTCGCCGCGAGCCGTCTGAAGTCAGCAAAAACGAAAGAATGAAGTTTATTGCATTAAAAACAAAAGACGGCAGCTCCAAAGGAAATATTACCTTTTTCTGCAGGGTTCTCCATGTCAGCAGACAGGGATATTACCAGTATCTTGTCATGAAAGACCGCCCATGGAAATATCAGCCACTGGCAGATGCCATGAAAGATATACTTACAGAAGATATCTGCAATGATACGTATGGCCGTACCCGCATGTATCAGGCATTGACGATGAAACAGCCGAAAAATGTGGATATTCCCAGTGAACGCACTGTTTACCGTGTAATGGAAGAGATTGGGATCAGTCATCATCCCAGACGCAAACCGAACGGGATCACGAAAGCGGACAGGGAAGCCAGAAAATCAGAGGATCTGTTAAAGCGTGATTTCCACGCAGAAGAACCGCTGACAAAATGTGTTACAGATATGACAGAGATCAAAGGCTGTGATGGGAAACTGTATGTTTCAGCCATTTTTGACTGCTTTGATTCCAGCGTGATCGGTTTGGCAATGGATACAAATATGAAAGCCTCTTTATGTAAAGAGACACTGGAAAATGCTGCTAAAGCGTATCCTAGTATCCGTGGAGCCATTATCCATT
>NZ_CABVDF010000298.1:0-2706 GCF_902497045.1 uncultured Blautia sp.
TTCTATAAAACGGTCAATTTTAAAAATCACGAAATTGCAGGCTTTACAACACTTTGTAACACGATATAGGTCTGTCCGATAATCCCTCTCATATAAAAATAATCAATGCTTCATTTTTAACACAGGAAGATAAAGACATCTCCCTGTGTTTTTCTTAATAATATCCCCGCTCTTCTCGCCAGTCTTTTACATAACATCGAATTCCAATATAGACCACATATACAAGTAGTAACAGTACAATGAGGTTTATCGGAATGACAGATTTTATCCATTCGCCAAAGTAGATTACGATAGCTGTACTCATTATTGCCACCATAATGCTGATGATATCCCAACAATATTTCCGGTAGATTTTTCCCACCTGATAGCCAATCCCAATTATCAGGAATCCCGTTATAATGAATAAAATTCCCATAACAATAGCCGCGATCAGCCAGTACACAATCCCGGAAACGATACTGTTTGAGATTCCATTGCTTAACTGTCCGAAAGAATCTGCTCCTGTAACAAATTCTCGAAACAGGTTTATGATTCCTTTACCAATCGTACCGAAAAAGGTGATACAGTCGTTAAGAAAAACCGGAGAAAGGATAGCTGTGAACAGTGTAGTTGCTATGCTGTACCATGCCAACAGGAACATAAGGCTTTCATAACCTGTTGTCATTTGTTTATATTTTTTCTCCAACTGAATTTTTCGATTATCGCATTTTTCTTTTGCTTTCTGATAAGCAGTACGGTCACAGTTATCGCATTTCTCATAAGGCACTTTTTTCTCGACAGGCACCTCTACCGTCTTTTGGTGTGTCTGTGCATAGCGTTTTGCCTGCTCCGCTTTTTCGTACTTAAATTTCCATGCCACGACTTCTGCGTCGGCTCTTTTCCTGCTGTCTGTCTCGCTGGTTAATTGTTCCTCTGTTTGCTTTAATTTTGTCCGCAATGCTTCGATATTCTCGGCTCTGTTTTCGCTGTTCAATTTCTCGTTCAAGGTCAGCGATCTGTTTAGCTGCCTGTTCAGTTCCAGAATTGTCTGGTCTTTCTGATCCAGTTCGTCCTGCATCTGTTCCGTCATTGCCAGGAGTTCTTCCACCCGCCCGACGTTCTCTAAGTTTACGCATTCGTTCATCAATATCCCTCGCTTTCTCTATCTGCTGTTTAATGTCAGTAATAAGCTGTTCTCGTTGTTCAGCTTCTGCGTTAATTCCTGCCATTGCTGATTCTCGTTTTCCAACTGTTCGATTCTGACTTTTTGCTGTTCGATCTGGGAGAGCAGTTCTTCTGTATCTGGCAAAAGATTCAGAAGCCCGGATAACTCGCTGTTTAAGATCTGCAAACTCTGGTTCTGCTCCTGAAAGGACAGAAGCTGTCTGTCCCGTTCCTGTAATTCCTGTACCATCTCTGCCATAAGGTTCTGCTGTTCCTCGATCTGGTTTATCATTGACTCCATCATGGGAATGACTTCCCGGCTTTCTTCTAAGGTCATTTAACCACTCCTTCCACTGTGATAATGCACCAGATACTTTTCCGAAACTGGTCTGTATCTTTTTCAGCAGTGCATTTTGTCTTTTTATGATCTGGTTTTCCTCTACTTTCCATGAAGCTGTCTGCACCTGTCCACTCTGGAATTTCTCATCAATCTTTCTTGCATCAGCACCCTCATGGATTGTAGGGATTTCTAATTTTCCCTGTCTTGCATAGGAACGGTGGTCAATCTGTTGTTCTACTGATAAATGGTCATTACAGACTTTCGCCCATTCGCTCCGCCATAATTCACAATTCTTTGGATTGTTCCATCCGGTAGCATCGGTCAGCACCCGTTTCCATTGTTTACGGTTCCTTGCACCAACTTTCTGATTACCGTTTTCGTCCAATACCGGAATTCGGATTCCATGACGGTCAGGATTCTTTTTATCCTGCCACCAGTCCGGGTGGGATTCATCAACCACAATATTTCCGTCAGTATCTCTGACAAACTCCCAGTCTTTGACTTCTTTGTTTCCCCATGAGTGGTCGGGATTAAAGGGACGCATGGTTACAAGTAAATGCACATGCGGGTTTCCGTCGCCCTTATCGTGAATGCTCCAATCTGCACACATGCCTTTGTCCACAAAGTTTTTCTGAATATAATCTGTTGTATATTCAATTTGTTCCTGTCGATTCCATTCTTTTGGAAGTGAGAACTCAAACGATCTGCCAAGCTGTGCGTCTGAACTTTTCTCAATCTTCAAAACTTCATTCCATAAGCACTGTTTCTGAAAAGTAAGTTTGAATTTCTCCAGTACAACTTCTTTGTTGTCTGCCCTTTTATACCGGACAGATTTCTGAAACCGTTTGATATTTTCGGCAGGTACATTCTGCCATTCCTGCGGTGCATTTTCACACATCATCAAACTGGTATAAACAACTTCTCTTTTGGAAGTGTAGTAACTGATCCTGCCTGTTTCTTCATTTTTCATTACATCACCATTGAGATAGGCAGACGCTGATATGATGGATTTCCCTTTGCTGCGTCCGACAATCTTTACCGTATAATGAAAGATCGCCATGATCCGTTTCCCCCCTTTCTGCCGTACCCGGCATTGATTTCCGGCAGTTAACATTTCCTGTAAAAGAGAATGGTATCTGCCGGAACGCCCTCTGCGTAAGAGTGTGCTCTGTGCATAACAGCCTGCATGGAATGCGCCCCTCTGGCGAAGAGTGCCTCCTGCG
>NZ_CABVDF010000299.1:0-2685 GCF_902497045.1 uncultured Blautia sp.
AATCTGCTAACTTAGTCTTATTTTAACATAATCACCCGATCCGCTGGTTCCTACCACTGCCAGAAACTCCCCTTCCTCTACAGAAAGATTCACTCCATCCAGTGCTTTTACCTGATTTTCTCCTGTTCCATAATATTTTTTCAGATCTACTGTCCTGAGAATTTCCATGATCCCGGCCTCCTTATTCTTTTGATACTGATATGTTATCATCACATCCTGACAGCATCCTGACAAAAAAGAAAAAAGTTCTTACAAAACTGTCAGAACTTCATTCAGAAGGAATATCCGAAAACTGCTTCCCTTTCCTTTTTCGGAGGCTACCGTCACATATCCCTTTTCCTTATTTAAAATCAGCTGAGCAAGATACAGTCCCAGTCCGCTGCCTTCGTCCTGAGCTACACTGCTGCTGCGATAAAAACGATGGAAAATCTGATTATATTCTTCTCTGGAAATCCCCATACCCTGATCCAGTATCTCGATCTGCGTATAGATTTCCATTGGCATCACCCGCACACGGACCGTACTTCCGAAGGGCGAATATTTTATGGCATTGTCCAGAATATTTCCAATTGCTTCTGCGGTCCATTTTGGATCATGATACAGCTTCCGATCCTCAAATGGTTCTGCTACAATGGTAATTCCCCTGTCCTCCGCTTTTGCGTAAACACCGCTGACAGCTGCTCCAATGGTTTCTCGGATACAGGTATACTCTGCAGAAAAAGAAATACTGCCTGTTTCCAGCCGGGAAGCCTTCAGCATACTTTCCAGAAGCCATTTCATTTTCCTGGCCTGTTCTCTGGTCTGCCCTACAAATCTTCGGCGTTCCTCCGGTTCCAGACTTTCATCCTCCAGAAGCTCTGTGTACATGATCACATTCGCCATAGGTGTTTTCAGCTGATGGGAAAGATCCGATAAAAGAGCCGCTGTTTCATCTCTTTCTTTTTCTGCCTTTTCTTCTTTTCTGGCAGCCTGTCCCAGAAGTCTCTGCAATCTGTTTTCCAGCTTGGATTCCCGTGTTTCCTTCATAGTAGAAAATGCTGCATTTCCCTTTTCTTCATAATCCCTCAGCAGCTTCTGCATACGATTCAAAGTTCTTATAAAAGAAATTCCCAGCAACAGTACTGCCAGAACAGCCAAAATCAGGATTCCTGTCAGAATTCTCTCTGTCATCTCCGTTCCTCCCAAAGATATCCCATGCCATGTACGGTTTTAATATATTCCGGGTGAGAAGCATCTTCTTCTATTTTCGTCCGAAGCCTGCGGATATTCACCATCAGAGTATTTTCCTCCACAAACCGGCCGCCGCTGTCCCACACATGAGCCAGAAGCTGTTCTTTTAAAAGTACCTGATTTTTATTCTCCATAAAATATTTCAAAAGCCGGTATTCCGTCAGGCTCAGATCCAGCTCCCGGTCTCCTTTCCAGGCTCTCATTTCCTGAACGTCCACACGGATCTGCCCGGAAGTAAGCTGCCCCTCTTCATGTATCCCCTGTCTTCTGAGCAGAGCTGCAATTCTGGCTTTCAGAACAGCAAGAGAAAAAGGCTTGGCTATATAATCATCAGCCCCGCTTTCCAGACACATGACCTGATCGATCTCCATATCCCGGGCCGTGATCATCAGAATCGGCATCTTCCATTTTTCAGAGATTTCCCGGCAAAGTACAAGCCCGTCGCCATCCGGTAAATTCCAATCCAGAAGTACCAGATCCGGCTGACTGTTATCCAGCGCCTCCCGGCTTTCTCTGCAGGTAAAATAAACCTCTGTCTCATATCCTTCTTTTTGTAATGTAAAAGAAATCCCTTCTGCCAGCGCCTTATCATCTTCTATCAAAAAAATCCGCATGTTACGCAAGCCCCCTGAGTCTTTAACTGTTTTCTTCTGATGTCTTCATTTCATCTTATTTTACCTGCAACTGAAGAATTTGTCCATGATTTCTCCCGATAATTGCTTTTCCTTACTATTTCCTATACAATAAAAATCCCGGAGATTTTAAAATCTCCGGGTGCTTTTCTATGTTTTATTCTGTTTTTATTCTTCAGTATCTTCTTCCTCTTCCGGAACCTCTTTACTGTGAACCGCATTCAGCATCACCACAACTGACTCCAGATCTGTCTTCAGGTCAATGTCTTTATCCTCTGCAATGGGAAGATCTTTTACATAGATCACATCGCCGATTTTCATTTCTCCTACATCAACCTTTACTTTGTCTACCAGAGATGACGGATATGCCGTATAAGCAATTTCCGTTAGATTCTCCTGGAGTACACCTGTCTGTATCTTATCATGATTTACCAGAACTATCTCAGCAACAGAATGAACCTTTTCATTACTTACCAGTGCCTGAAAATCCAACTCATCTACCCTTCCGGCCATCGGGTTAAAATCAACCTCTTTAATCAGTACATCATATTTCTGACCATCTACATCCAGAAGAATCTGACTTCCTTTATTGTTTGTTTTCAAAAGGCGTTCTACATCCGGCTTATGCATTTTTACAGGAATGGAGCCTTCAATTTCACGTCCGAACAGGTTTCCTGTTACATATCCTTCTCTTCTTAATCTCTTTGCTTTGACATCCATGCTTCGCTTTTCAGCTTTTAAAGTATTCATTTATCTTTTCCTCCAAAAATCTGATTGCTTAGCAGCCTTCAACTTTAAATAAAGTAGGTTTTGTTAAGTAATG
>NZ_CABVDF010000300.1:0-2681 GCF_902497045.1 uncultured Blautia sp.
AATCAATCAGGCAGATGAAGATAAAGTAGAGGAACTTCTGGATGATGCAAAAATGCATATTCAGGACTTACCAGATCCAACCATAGGCAAGCTGGAATTACGTGACTATGGATATACAGCAGAGGATATGGTACCGCTCAGAAAAGAAGCAGCCTTGGATTATCACAGAATGGGTTCTAAGATTTATTGTCTGGACAGTGATGGCGGCAAAGGAGAGTATGCAAGTAAAGAAATGATACAGACGCATGAAGGTCTGTTTGGCATGGAATTACAGATGTGGGAACGGATAAGGGATCAGGATCTGGATTATGCCGATGAAGATGTGGGAGCATTTCAGGAGCCTATGAGTGTCATTGACCAGGAAGAAGCATTGAAATTATACGATGCCGGAGCAGATATCTATCTGATTATTAATTTTTCATCACCGGTCTATGTCACGGAACGCAAGGAAATCGAACGAGGACCGGAGCATTATCAGATGTCCATGGCAGAACGGGAGCGTTTTCGTAACCTGGAATGGGAAATGCAAAAATATCCGCAGATTCAGTCTTTGAAAGAGGCAAAACTATTGTTAGGAACAAGGCGAACCTTTGGCATTTATCAGATCAAGGATGATTCACCGGGTGAAAACTATGCATTTATGAATATGAGTTTTATTGAAAGTCATAGTATGCAGATAAAAAAAGAAGATTATAAGCTGGTCTATGTTGGAGAATTACTGGGAAATACGTCACTGGATGATATTTTTGAAAGGTTCAACATTGACAGACCGAAAGACTTCCGCGGGCATTCCCTGTCTGTCAGTGATATCGTTGTTTTGAATGATGGGAAAAAAGTAACAGCTCATTTTGTAGACAGTATCAGTTTTGAACAGCTGGATTCTTTCCTGAATCTGGAAGAACAGGTTCTTAGTGAACTGGCATATGAGGTAGGAGAACGTTATTTTGCTATTCAGAGAACAGAAGAAGGATATGATTATTCCTTTTACGATGAAGATTTCCGTCTGATGGATGGTGGCGTCTATGAAAATGATGAAATTTCTATTAAAGAAGCGGCAGAGGAACTTCTGAAAGACGAAGGCTGGATTGGAGAACGCATCCGTGGGGATTATGATCAGTTGATGGAAAAAGTGGAAGAAATGGATGAGGTTGTAATGGCAGAGATTCAGAAAAGCCAGGGCGAATATAAGCCACTGGCAAAAGTAGAGGAACTGGAAGAGGCGAATTATAACATGATTGATAACGTCCTCAATAATATGCCACCGAAGAAAGAACCTTATCTGGAATATTTTGCTACAGAATGCGATGAATTCCATGATATGGGAGCTTATGAAAAAAGTACCGATGTTAACCAGATAGCTGCAGTTTATGAAAAATATAGGGAGAATCCAGAAACTGCATATCTGGGATGCTCAATGGGTATTATTTATCGTGATCCGGAAGACAGTTACTATGATGAAGCCGAATTTACAATCGTTAAAGGAAATACTGTATTTGGAAATCTGATGGACGATGTTCGGTTTTATGGGGAGCTTGCACTGGTAAGAAAAGGAATTGAGAAAATTCATGAAGTATTACCGGACTATAAGTATGTACCGATGCGGGATGTTCGGGAAGCAATGTATCCAGAGAAGATGACCACAGAACAGCTGGCTGAGGCATTAGATGAGATTGCAGAAGCTTTTGATCCGTATGAGTATCGGGATAATGTTGAGATGGGAGAAAATACGGTACAGGAAGTAATGTTGGATTTGCAAAGCGGTAATATTCATTACTATGTTTCTTACTTGAAGGATATTGTAGACGAAGAATGCGACCTGTCTGTTCGTGCAGGTGTATTGCTGGAAAGACTGAAAGCCTATGAACCGGAGATTCCAAAAGATATGGAGCCGATGGTGTATGTGAATTATTGTGAGAAAAGTGAATTGGCGAATCCAAGATGCCAGAAGTTATCTGATTTGGATTCCAAAACAGTAGAACAGGACAAAGCCTGGTATGCCGACTGTGATCCAAACACCAACGAACCAAAAACGACAGCGCAGATGTTTTTTACAGTATATTATGCTGAGAAGGGCGACCAGATGCTGCATCATTTTCAAGGTAAGATAGACATTGGTAGCGGAAATGGCGGCATCATCAGTCAATTAAAGATGCAGAATGAAATGAAGTTGACAGATGAAAGCTGGATCAGCTATCAGCAAGGAAAAGGCAATGAAGAATATCAGAAGTATATGGAAGATCTGACGGATATGCAGAATCATGTACTGCCGTATTTGCAGAGCTTTTGCAGTCTGGAAGAAAAAGGTGTGAAGGAGAAACGAGAACAGCAGGTAGCAGAGAAAAATGAGAGCAGAGAAGCTGTGCCAAGATCTGGCGTTGATGAAAATACAGGAGTTAAGGACGCAGGGAAAGCTGAAAGAAAGGCAGTAGCACAGAAAAAGGCAATGCCAGGAAAAGAGAAAAAACCGTCAATCCATGAACGATTGGAAATCAATAAGAGAATTATCC
Source organism: uncultured Blautia sp. (assembly GCF_902497045.1). Lineage (NCBI taxonomy): Bacteria > Bacillati > Bacillota > Clostridia > Lachnospirales > Lachnospiraceae > Blautia > uncultured Blautia sp. Next base: position 2,508 of record NZ_CABVDF010000300.1, read on the forward strand.
AGGAAAAGCAGGGAAAAGATAAGCCTGAGAGAGGAGCTGATTTGGGTGTAAGATAAACAATAAAGCCTGGTAGATGATTTTAAAGATCATTTACCAGGTGTTTTTTTGTGAAAATCTTAGAAAACAATAACAAATCAAACAACCTAGAAGAAAATTTAATTTTGGTTGAAACTA
>NZ_CABVDF010000301.1:0-2638 GCF_902497045.1 uncultured Blautia sp.
TTTTTTTCATGAAGCGTAAAAAATGAGTTCTTTCCTATATAATAAGGACGATTTTTGTTTATATGGTACGAAGAAGTATTCTGTAAAGATCCTGACCGCGCCCTTGGGTAGCGATTTTATTTATCAGGAAAGTTAGTACAAAATGTACTGCTTTCCTAATAAATAAAAAAACAATGCAGAGGACTGCTTTCATCTGCTTTTCTCCTCTGCATTGCACATAAATGTTTTATTAAATTTTATGTATTACTCTTCTTCAATGTCTTCCTCTTCACCGCCGATGATATCAGAGTAATCAAATAATGTTACTTTTGTAATAGAATCTCTTACGATGTCCGGAGCATCTCCGGCTTTTCTTGCCTTATCTGCAAGCTGTGATGCAGACCATGCCGGCATAGCCATCTTTTTGATCTCTACAGGCTCTTCCTCTTCCCATTCTTCCTCTTCTACCGGACTGTAGCGTCTCTCACGCTGAAGCTCCTGATAGCTTGGAAGCTCATCTGAATATCTGTCGGCAGCTTCATCTGATTCCTCAGCCGTAGCTGCTGCAATTTCTTTTTTCAGAAGCTCATGGGCTTCACTGGCTGCTGCCTGCATATTATTGGAATTATTTCTTGAAGAACGTCTTGTCTGACGCACCGGCTGCTCCTCTTCCAGATCATCCTCATAAATCTCATCCACAAATCCGCCGGTACGAATTTTCTTTCTTCTTTCTTTTTCTTCTTTTTTAGCTTTTTTCCTGCGGGTTTTTTCTCCGTAAAGAAGCTCTCGGTCTTCTTCCTGCATCCGTCTCTCTCGGGCTTTCTCTTCCATACGGAGCTCTTTTTCTGTTTTAAGGTATCTTCTGTCTCCCTGAAGGTCCTCATATTCGTCAAGGGTCTCCGGTTTTTTCCAAAGCTCTGCAATAACATAAAGAATGATCAGGAATAATACAAGAAGGATCAATGCAATACGACCTTCTGTAGTTTCCGTTGCTGCCATAAGATATCCCACAAAAGGAACTGTGATCACTACCTTAGGTACCCAGTTTTTCACAGATACATTGATGCTCTCCGATGCAGAAGCCTCCGGGTCGATCACAACACCTGTATTGGCTGTTCTGTCTACGCTGATAAGGTTATAACGATAAGTACCTTCTCCATCTCTTACAATGATAGGTGACCCTGCATTAACCTCTTCTGTCTTTACAGGAACCGCATAGGTAACTGACCCCATTGCCAGATTGGTTTCTTTATCCGGTTTATCAACGATCACTGTGGTGACCCCAAAAAACGGCGGCAGCGCCAGCCCCAGCACTATTGCGATCGTACATATGATTGCAAAATGTACGACAAATTTCAAAAATTTTGACATTGTATATCCCTCACTTCTGTTTTTCTGGTGACCGTGTTATAAGCTTACTGTTCGCTGTGTCAAGGCTGCACCGACATCATGCAAACAGCAATACTGTAAATACTCTAGTTATTATACCTTGTTTTTTTGCTATGGTCAACTTATAATCTAAGTTATCATAAGGAAAATACATACAATGGTTTTGCTGCAGTACGCAAACCATTCCAACATGCATCCGGTTTTCTCAGGAATGCAAATAATGAAAGGAGTCTCTTTATGGAATTTTTAAATTTTCTTGCCCGATACCGCACCCCTGCTGCAGACGCGGTATTCCAGGGGATCACTCTTCTGGCTCAGGAAACCTTTGTAGTAGCAGTAATCTGCTGGCTGTTTTGGTGCTCACAGAAAAAGCTGGCTTATTGCCTTGGATTTTCGTACTTTACATCAGGTCTTCTTGTACAGGGATTAAAAATCACTTTCCGTGTTCCCCGTCCTTGGATACTGGATCCCTCCTTCCAGCCTGTTGCATCTGCTGTTCCAGGCGCCACCGGATATTCCTTTCCCAGCGGACACACACAAAGCATCACTGCCCTCCTTGGAACATTAGGATTTTATTTCAAAAAAAATTACCAGAAACTGGTGTGCGTTCTTTTTATCTTCCTGGTTGGTTTTTCTCGAATGTATCTTGGCTGTCATACGCCGCAGGATGTTCTGGTATCCTTTGGTGTAAGTATCCTGTGCGTATCTCTATGCTGGCACTTTTTATATAAGAAAGAAATATTCCATAAAAGAAATTCTTTGGTATCTGTTTTTATGGCTGTTGTATGTCTGGGACTTCTGGCATACACTCTTACCCTTTATAAACACAGCATCATTGAATTTCATTATGCACAGGACTGTGTCAAAGCCTGCGGTGCCGGTGCTGCCTTTGCTGCAGGATATTATATTACGGAAAAATGGATTCCTTTTCATGCGCCGGATTCTGTCAGCGGTCGTATCCGACGTTTTCTTATAGGGATTTTTATTACGCTGCTCCTGCAGACAGGACTAAAACCGCTGATTGGAGAAAGTCTTCCTGCCTCTTTTATAAGATACTTTATTGTTGTATTCTGGGTTATCACAGTTTACCCGTTTTTATTTTACAGAAAAGAAAAACAGCACTCCCAAAAATCTGACAGCTGATCATACAAAAAACGATAATTTTCTGCAGAACATATTTTACATCAGGAAGGCAGCACAGAATATGCAGCTTTCCTGCAATCAAAAAGCACTGTCTCGGAATTGGTCTTCCTTCCAGACAGTGCTTTTT